>NZ_JAACYW010000001.1 GCF_015356825.1 Catenulispora rubra
CAACACCACAGGTGGGTCTACTTCAGACCGACACTACCTTCGCGCCCACATGCACCAGATCACGCCAACCCTTGAATGGTCCCGACTCAGGCCGTCGCAGCGGGTCTGCGGCAAGCCGCCCTAGCCAGCAGCCGGCCAAGGCCAACGGCAGGGCCAGGAGCAGAGCCGCGAAGCGCGTGGTTCGGTGCATGGAGGTACTCCTTCGAGTCCTGGTACCGGGTTGGGGAGGAGATGCGCGGCAGACGACGAGATGCAGACGCAACCCATGGCCTGTGTCTCAGGCGGCGGCGTTCGGGTCGGCCGCCACGGCGGCGATGGCCATGGCAGCACGCCAGCAGTCGTGGAAGGTCACGTACAGCGGTGCGGCCGCCAGCCGGATGACGTCGGGTTTGCGGTCGTCGCTGATCACTCCGTCGATGCTTCGCATACGGTCGGCGGCGGCCTCGGCCGGCGTGCGGTGCAAGCGCACCGACAGCTGGGAGCCGCGGCTGGCGGGGTCGGCCGGCGTGATGATCGACGCGTCGGCCGGGTCGAGGAAGTGCCCGAGGGCCGCCGACAGGTAGGCGGTCAGCCGTTCGCTCTTCGCCCGCAGCGCGGGCATACCCACCTCGTCGAAGAGCCGCAGTGAACTGAGCACGGGGGCCATGGCGAGGATCGGCGGGTTGGAAACCTGCCAGGCGTCCGCGTTCGGCACGAAGTCGAGGGTCGGGCGCATCTGGAATCGCGTGCCCGGGTCGGTGCTGAACCAGCCGCTGAGCCGGTCGAGGCCCTGGTCGCCGAGGTGGCGGTCGTGGATGAACGCGCCGGCGACCGCGCCGGGCCCGGAATTGAGGTACTTGTACGTGCACCAGGCCGCCCAGTCGACGCCCCAGTCGTGAAGCTTGAGTTCCACGTTGCCCACAGCGTGAGCGAGGTCCCAGGCTGCAACGGCCCCGGCAGCCCGCGCCGCGTGGGTGATCTGGGGGATGTCGAGGTATTCGCCGTTGTAGTAGTTCACGGCACCGAGAAGCGCGAGCGCGACGCGGTCACCGTGCTTCTGGAAGAAGCCGACAACGTCCTCGGTACGCAGGCAGTCCTCGCCGGGCCGCGGGCTCAGGCGGATGACCGCCTGGTCCGGATCGTAGCCGTGCCACTGGGCTTGGCTGCGCACGGCGTAGCTGTCGGAGGGGAAGGCCTGGTCTTCGATGACGATCGCGTGCCGTTGCGGGGTCGGCCGGTAGAAACTCGCCATGAGCAGATGAAGGTTCACCGTGAGGGAGTTCATCGCGATGGTCTCGCGGGGCAGCGCCCCGACCAGCCGGGCGGTCGGCTCACGCAGCATCTCGTGGAAGGACACCCAGGGGCGATGCGCCTTCATGTGCCCCCCGACACCGAGCCGGGACCAGTCCTCCAGCTCAGCCTGAAGATCGCCGGCGACCGTCCGGGGCTGCAACCCCAGCGAGTTGCCGGCGAGATAGGCCGCCTGCGCTCGGCCGCGTCCAGGATGCGGTGGGATCCAGAACTCGTCCCGGCGGCTGGGCAGCGGATCGGCCCGGTCGAGTTCGAGGGCCTCCGCCTCGGAAAAAGTGTGCATCCGTCGCTCCCTGTCAGGTAGCTCTCCGTGAGGCACTCGCCGGTGAGGCCGCCCCGGGGTCAGGTGACCCGCTTCGTTGCGGCCCACGCTCCGGTAGCGGACGGGCGAGCTGAGCATTGACTACTCACGGCGAGATGATGCACTATACGGTTCAGTTCAGTCAAGAACCTTCGAACTGAATACGCGCCGCAGGCCCGACGGCCGGCTCGACATGGCCCTCGGACGTGTCGTCCCGATCATCCCGGGCTCAGGCGCACTGACAGGAAGAGAGGCGAACGATGCCCTTCCACGGCTACCACCACATCACCGCGACGGTGACCAACGCCCGTGCCGACGTCGACTTCCACGTGGGTCTGCTCGGGCTGCGCAACGTGAAACGAACGGTTCTGCTGGACGGCAAGCGGCCGTTCTACCACCTCTACTACGGCAACGAACACGGCGAGCCGGGAACGCTGCTCACCTCGTTCGTGTTCGGCAAGGACCGGCCCGAAGGACGGCGCGGATCCGGGCAGGTCAGCTCGATCTCTCTGTCGGTGCCGACCAACAGCCTGTCGTTCTGGGCCGACCGGTTCGCGGCCCGCGGCATCGCCTACCGCGAGTTCGAACTCCTCGGCCGGCGGCGGCTGTGGTTCGCTCATCCGGATGGCATCGAGTACCAGCTCGTCGGAGTCGACTCCGATGTCCGGCCGCCCTGGGACAAGTCCGACGTGCCGCCGGCGGCCGCAATCCGCGGCGTGCACAGCGTGACCGTCTGCACCCGCGAGGTGGACGAGTTGAACATGTTCCTGCTCGACGGCATGGGTCTGGACTCCATCGACACGGACGGCTCGGTCAGCTCCTACGCCATGGCCCAGGGCCATGCGGGGCAGCTGGTCGAGATCGACCACCGGCCCGATGTGGCGCAAGGCTCCTGGGGCTATATGCGCAACACCATCGACCACGTCGCCTTCGACATCCGCGAAGCCCAGGCCCAACTCGGCTTCAAGGACCGCCTCGAGGCCATGGGATTCATCGACGTCACCGAACCGCGCGATCGGAACTACTTCTACTCGGTGTACTTCCGCACGCCGGCGGGCGCCATGTTCGAGGCCACCCGCAGCCACCCGCTGGGCTTCTTGAAGGACGAGGAGCTCGACAGCCTCGGCAGCTGCCTGCAACTGCCGCAATGGATCGAGGAGCGGCAGCCCGAGCTGCTGGCCGAGATCAACACCCTGGAACCCCTCGACTGACCACCCGCAACACGCCGGCGGGACGCGGGATACCACGCGTATCCCGTGCCCCGGCATGAGCCTGCCCGGCCGGCGCCGCCCGACCTTCGACAAGACCTTCAACAAAAGGAGCGACCGCGTTGAACCGCCACCGCATCGACGTCCACCACCATGCGATCCCCCAGGCCTACATCGACGCTTTGAAGCTGGCCGGGGTGAGCGAGCCCATCGTGGACGTCGCCTATCCCACCTGGGACGTCGACACAGACTTGGAGGTGATGGACCGGCACGGAATCCAGGCGGCGGTACTGTCCATCACCGCGCCCGGCGTCTCCTTCACCGACGGCCGCGCGGCAGCGGCCGCCGCCCGGGCCACCAACGAGGCACTCGCACAGCTGATCGCGGCTCATCCGACGCGCTACGGCGCGTTCGCGCTCCTGCCGCTGCCGGACCTCGACGCCGCCTTGGACGAGGTCGACTACGCACTCGACGTACTCGGATTCGACGGCATCGGCTTGTTCACCCACTACCGAGGCACCTACCTGGGCGACCCCGCGTGGGACCGCCTGTTCGCCGTGCTCGCCGAGCGCGACGCCGTCGTGTTCGTCCACCCGACGGTCCCGCCGTCCACCGACCAGCCGATGTTCGGTCTCCCACCGTCGCTGTACGAGTTCCCGTTCGAGACCACGCGCATGGTCGCCAACCTCCTGTTCAGCGGGACACTGGACCGCCACCCCGGATTGCGGATGATCGTGCCCCACGCCGGCGGCGCCGTCCCCTACCTGGCCAAGCGCCTCACCTACGCCGCGACGATCACACCGACGATCGCCGAGCGCGAGCCCAAAGCCCTGCTGGACTCACTGCGCAGGCTCTACTACGACACCGCGATGTCAGCCAACGACCACACCCTCGCAGCGCTCACCTCGTTCATCCCCGATGACCACGTGCTGTTCGGCTCGGACTACCCGTTCATGCCCGAGAGCACGACCGCCGAGACGGTCTCCGGGCTGACGGCCTACTACGACGCACCCCGGCTCGCCCAGGTCGAGAGCGGAAACGCACTACACCTGCTGCCCAGCCTGGCCGCCCGCGTCACCGGAGCGGCGGCGGCGATCGACATATGAGCCAGGACCGGCCCATCCGACTCAGCCCCGCCGGGGTGATGACGATGCCCGCCCTGTCGTCCGTCCACTGGGGCGTCGGCTGCATCGTCGAGATCGCCGACGTCCTCGACGGCCACGACGTCGGCAACGCCTTGATCGTGACGAACAAGTCCCTGCGACGGTCCCCGCTGCTGGACCAGCTCCGAACCGCCTGCCGTGGCCGTGTTCAGAAGGTGGTCGACATCCCGGCTCACGTACCGCGCTCAGCAATCGACACCCTGGCGCACGACCTGAAGACATCGGCCACCGATGTCGGCGCGGTGATCAGCTTCGGCGGCGGATCCACGATAGACGGCGCCAAAGCGCTCCTGGCCACCATCGGCACTCCCGTGCTCCATCTCTCAGTGCCCACCAACCTGTCCGGCGCGGAACTGTCGAGCGGCTACGGTGTCACGGAGATCCACGATGGCGCCGGCTTCAAACACAGCCACCGCGACCCCGCGGTCAGCCCCACCGTCGTGTTCTACGACCCGCAGATGACCGCGACGACCCCACCCCGTCTGTGGGCGGCATCCGGCGTCAAAGCCCTCGACCACGCCGTCGAAGGACTCCTCGACGTGCAGCCCCTGCCGGTCGTGTCACCCCTCGCGTACGACGGAGTCCACCGCCTTGCCACCAGCCTCGAATCCTCGGTCGCCAACCTGCAGGCCCGCGTCGACACACAACTGGCCGCATGGCAGTGCTACTTCGCGCCCGCCAACGTCCGCTATGGGCTCAGCCACCGGCTCGGCCACATCCTCGGCGGCACGTTCGGACTACCGCACGGCCTCACCTCGGCGATCACCCTCGCCCCGGTTGTGCGCGCGACCGCCCGGACCCGTTCAGAGAAGATTCGAGCGATCGCCACGGCACTGGGCGCCGACGCCGGCTCAGCAGACCCGGCCGACGCGGCCGCGGACCGCCTGGACGATCTTGTCAGCGCCCTTGGTCTGCCCCGGCATCTCCGCACGGCCGGCCTTCGTGACCCCCGTGATCTCACCCACATCGCACAGCTTCTCAGGCAGCACTACCCGGAGGCGATCGCCGCCCTCGGACACGGGGACGAGGCGCTCACCAGTTTCCTAGAGGGCCTATGGTGATCCGTCACGATGCTCCGGCTGCACCGCGAGGTGCAAAGGCGCTTGCGAGTTGCCGTGGATGGTCCACGATCCGCGTGAGCAGCCTATCGAGAGCCTGAGGTGGTCGGCCTGTTCGCGACATACCTCCTGCCAACCCCAGGCGAGTTCATGGTGCCGCGATTCGCTGACGTTTCGGCGTCGGTCTCGATCGTCCGGGAGATCGAGACCGTCACGCCGGACGCCACCCGGATCCCACGCTTGATGACGGGTGTCGAGATGATCTCTCGTCAGCCCCGGACCGGTCCCCCGGAGGCACCGGAATCGCTTGCCGCGGTGTAGTAGGTCAGAAACATGTCCACGCCAACGGTGATGAGCTGCTCGGCGACGGCGTCCGGAACACTGTTGCCGTAGGCGCCGTACACGATATTCGGGGATACGGCCAGGCCGGACAGTTGCAGAACCGCGATGTCGATGTCAGCGATACTCAGGACACCGCGATCGCACAGCGCCCGCAGCGCCCGGGCGACCACCGGGTGAAACCGCTGGGGACCGCGCTGCTGCCAGGCCGTACCGAGTTCTGGAAGCTGGCGCATCTCCCCGGCCACGAGATTGCGCAACGCCAGCATCCGCGGTGAAGCCACTCCGGCCACCCACGCGCGACACGCGGAAACAAGGTCGCCTCTGACGTCGCTGGAGTCGCTCAGATGGGAGTCCACCAGTTCCACGGCCGGGGCCAGAGCGACGTCGAGCTGGTCATCGATGATCGCGAGGATCAATGCCTCTTTGCTCTTGAAGTGGTTGTAGACCGTGACCTTGGACGCTCCGGCGCGGTCGGCCACCGCGTCCATGCTGGCGCCGAACCCCTCAGCAAGGAAGACGTCACACGCGGCCGCGATGATGTCGGCACGTTTGCGACGCGCCTTCGCGCTTTGGAGCCCGCTCGAAGATCCAGAATTCCCGATGTGCCGGGTTCCGTTCGCACCCGCGGCGTCATCCACCTGACCGGCGCCTGGCAAGGTCTTCACATCGTGCCCCGCGTCTCTCACTCGGTTCCTGTTCGGCGCTGTCGGCAGCCGAACACGGGCGAACTTGACCGACAGTACAGGCGGTCGCGGTGAGTCCACGCCCCGTTCCCGGTCACCCGAGCGAGTATCGACACACCGCGTTAACACTATACCGTACAGTTCATCCCTAGAGGCGTGCATCCCGCGCCAGGGGCCTCTATGGGCATTCTCGGCATCCCCGGAAGCGTTCGCGCCGGATCACGGAACGCCTTGCTGCTGCGCGCGGTGAAACGGCTTGTTCCGGAGGAAATGGCAAAACTGGAATACACCGGCCCGGCCGATGTCCGGCCCTACAGCGCAGACGAAGATACGGAAAAGCCGCCACAGCGGGCCAACATCTTCGCGACTGGATCCCACCGCACTGATAGCCAGGCTACTGGGCGCGCCCCGGCTGCCGAGAGCCGCCGGACGTCAGCGCTCATCACGCGCATGACCCCGGGCACGTCAACCTTTGGCACTCCGACGCCGACGTTTGTTCCGAACCCGCTGATCAGCCTGGTGCGCCGTTCGTATGCCGGCGCCACGACGTGGACATGCCAAGAGCCCGGCCGCGCCGGCCGGGCCTCCTTGGCTCCTTCGGGTCGTGGGTGGTCAGACGCGCTGTGCAGGCTCCGTCGTCACCGCGCCGGTCTCCCGCATGAGGGCGAGGACAGGGATACGCCTGTTGGTGCGCGTGCGGTACACAGCGAAGTCCGGGTAATCGGCGGCCTGCAGCTCATAGAGTCTGTCGCGTTCCTCGCCGCCGAGTTCGACCGCGCGCACGGTCTCGGTGCCGGCTCCGACCTCGATGGCGATCACGGGCCGCGCCCGGAGGTTGCCATACCAGACGGGGTGATACGGCAGACCCGAATGGGACGCGAAGACAATGCGGCGATCGCCGTCGGTCCGGTACATGACCACATTGCTTCGGCTTGAGCCGTCGTCGTCGGTCGTGTGCAAGATGAGAAGCGGGTAGCCCTCGAACTCGCCTCCGACGACTCCCGCATTGGCGCGGAACTCGGCCGTCACGGCGGCGGCCTTCCGATCCCATTCTTCTGAGGACATGGTCATCGCCTGTCTCCGATCTGGACCCGTCGTCGGCGGTCATACCACGGTGCGCAGCGTCCACAGCTCCGGGAAGAAGCGATGGTCGATGATCGAGCGCAGCCAGGAGACCCCCGCCGTGCCGCCGGTGCCGACCTTGAACCCGATGATCCGTTCGACGATCACCAGGTGCTTCATCCGCCAGGTCGTGAACGCCGCGGCGACGTCCATGAGGCGTTCGCCGAGTTCGAACAGCTCGTTCGCCGGGTCGTTCGCCTCGTAGATCTGCAGCCACACCGCCTCCACCGAGGCGTTCGGCTGGTACGGAGCGGTGACGTCGCGCTCAAGGTGGTCCGGGTCGATGGCGTAGCCCCGCCGGGCCAGCAGCTTCGCGGTCACATCCCAGATGCTGGGGCTCTCGAACGCTCGCAGCAGTTCCGGGTAGACGCTCGGGACCCCGCGGTGGGGTTGAAGCATGGCGCGGTTCTTGTTGCCGAGGCTGAATTCCAGCGCGCGGTACATGTAGGACTGGAACCCCGATGAGGTGCCGAGGTAGTCCCGGAAACCCTTGAAGTCAGCGGGAGTGATGGTCTCGAGCATGGGCCAGATGGTGGTGAGCAGTTCCTCGATCTTGGTGATGCGCCGCAGCAGCTTGCACGCGGCGGGGATGTTGTCGTCCTCCAGGTGGGCGGTGGCCGCGCGGGTCTCGGTGACCGCCAGCTTGAACAGCAACTCCATGACCTGGCCGGCGATGTAGAACGCCATCTCGTCGTGCACGGGACTGCGCGGATGCTGGAGGGACAGCAGCACGTCGATCGACTCGTAGTCGATGTAGGGAGTGCTCTCCCCCTCGAAGTCCAGCATGGGCTTGCCGCCGGTCTTCTGGGCCTGCGCCTCACGGACGGCCACGGTTGCGATTTCGACTCGACGGGGCTCGCTGATGTTCGGATCTATGGCCATTGCCACTCCCTGGTCTGGCTGTGTATGAGGGCACCGAGCTGACTAGCCGGCTCGGCGAGGTCGTGCACGATGTCGAAGTGATTCCGGTCAGCGATCTCAGTCGCGACCGCCGATCCGCCGTGGCGACGCCACCTGTCGGCGAATCCGATCGACTCCCGCTTGAAGGTCGCCGTCTCGTGTTCGCCCCAGCAAGCCAGCAATGGCGGCAGCCCTGGGGCGTCGTCAGGCCTTGCCTCGAGCATCATCGCCGGGCTGAGAATCGCGGAGGTGTCGGCGTCCAGCCCCACCGCGTCGTTGATGTAGGTGCCTACCAGCGGCTGCAGATCGTAGATCCCGGACAGCAGGATCAGGCCTGCGACCGGTACATCAGCGCCGCGATCGGCCGCACCACCGGCGTCGCGCGAGTCTGCCACGTCGCGCAGAACGGCAGCGGCCGCCAAGTGGGCGCCGGCCGAAGAGCCGGACAGCACGATCCGGTGGCGATCGATACCCAGTCCGTCGGCGTTGATCCCGATCCAGCGCACAGCCCGCACGACCTGGTCGATGATGGCCTCAAGAGAGAACGCCGGGGCCAGACCGTAGTTGACGGAGATATAGCTCGTGCCGAGTCGATGGAAGCCGGCGGCCGGGAACGAGGAATCGTCCTTGCTCAGATCCTGCCAATAGCCACCGTGGACGAACACATGCGCGGCGCTCCCGAGCCCGCTCGCGAAGAAATCGAGCGTCTCGCTCGCATGCCGTCCATAGGAATAGGTGCGATACGGCACCTCACGACGCACTCGTTCGCTCTCAGTCCGGTAGCGGTCAGTGAGCTCGGTGAGGCTGCGCACCATCGAGCTCGGCGAGTACTCGCGCTCGCGCTCCGTCCAGGCTTCAGCTGACATGCCGCTAACGCTAGTCAGGCGGGATGGCATCCCACATACGCGATGTGATGAACCTGGGCGTCTTGACTTTGCAACCAGTGGACCTTCGAACCGGTTCTCCTTATGATCACAAAATGGATGCGACTGACTGGGCCATCATCGAGGAACTTCAGGCGGACGGCAGACTGTCGATCAACGAGCTGGCTCGGCGCCTGCCGCTTTCTGCCCCCTCGGTGGCCGAACGTGTTCGTCGCCTCGAGGCCGCGGGGGTGATCACCGGCTACCGCGCGATCATCGACCCTCGCGCGCTCGGTCTGGGCATCCAGGCATTGATCCGTATGGGGTGCGAAAACAAGATCAGTTGTGTCCGGCGCGAGCTGGACCCCGCCGAGTTCCCCGAGGTCACCGAACTGCACCGCGTCAGCGGCGACGACTGCTCCATCCTGGTGGCCCACACCCGTGACATAGCGCACCTCGAAGCGCTGCTCGACCGCTTGTCGCGATGGAGCCGCGCCTCCACGACTCTGATCCTTTCCAGCCCGCTCCAAAACGCACCACTGCGCCGGGCAGTCATGACAGTGGCGAGCCCACAGGACGACCACCTGTGATACCGATGCACAGACCGTCAACACCGTGAATGAACTCAGTAGTACAGTTTGCCGTGAGTGGCCGCTCGGGCCACCTGAGGACACCTGTGCTGCGCCGGGACATGTCACGAGAGGACGTTGGCCACATGCCGGATGTCGCGTTCGAGGACTGGTCGGCCACCGATCTACTGGATGCGTTCCGCGACCAGCGGGCGACCCCGCTCGATGCCGCCGATGCCTATCTGGCGCGAATCGCGCGCTACGACGCCTCCCTGAACTCGTTCCTGACAGTCGAACCACGCCAGGTCACCGCAGCCGCGGCCCGATCCACCGCCCGCTACGCCGCCGGTACCGCCCGCCCGCTCGAAGGTCTGCCGATCGCCGTGAAGGACATGATCGACACCGCCGGCCTCCGCACCACATACGGTTCGGCGATCTTCCGCGACCATGTCCCGGCGACCGACGCAAGAGTCATCACCGCCCTACAGAACGCCGGCGCAATCGTGTTGGGCAAGACCGCCACCCATGAGTACGCATGGGGTATCACGACAGACGGACACGCCTACAGGCCGACTCGCAATCCATGGGACACGGCCAGAACGGCCGGCGGGTCGAGCGGAGGCTCCGCGGTCGCCGTCGCCGCACGCCTGGCGCCCGTGGCGATCGGCACGGACACCGTCGGCTCGGTACGAATCCCGGCCGCCTTCTGCGGAGTCATCGGTTTCAAGCCGACTTTCGGGGCGATCGATCGCGGTGGCGTGTTCCAGCTCGCCCCATCGCTGGATCATGTCGGTCTGATCGCACGCACCGTCGATGATGTGCGGCTGCTATGGAAGATGTGCGCCCAGGGCCCCCCGGCCCCGACCGAGCGGACAGCACCCCCCGATGTGCGCATCGGCGCCTACTTGCCTCCCGAGGGGCCCGGCCGGCTTGCCGTTTCGCGTCTACGAGAACAGCTGAACCGCATCGGTCTACGCACTCAGACGATCGCCCCGTTCGCCGAGGACGCCCTTGCCGTCGCAGCCGTCGTCGTCGGGTTCGAGGGCCTGCGCGTCCACCGGCAAAAGGGGCTGTGGCCGACTCGTCACGCCGAGTATGAACCGGACGTCGCGACGCGGCTGTCGACCGCTCAACAGCTAAGTGACGGCGACTACGCTTCGGCCAAGCTTGCCAGGGTCGGCATTCGGGAGAAGGCCGCGGAGATTCTCGAGACTTTCGACCTGATCATCAGTCCGGTATCACTGGCGCAGCCCCTTCACCTGGACGACCGCAGTGATGCCAGCCGTACCGCGTTCCGCCGGCAGGTGATGTCGCAGACCGCGCTCGCCAACCTGATCGGGGCGCCGACGCTCACTCTTCCAGTCGGACTCGACGGAAGCGGACTGCCTCTCGGTGCGCAGCTGATGGCCGCACCCGGTCGGGACGGATTCCTGCTCGACGTCGCCGCTCGGATCGCCGAGGTCACATCCCCCAGCAGCGCCCCGCCATCCGTGCTCTAACGCCGTCGGGGTAGTCATCTACAACGGATTGCGCTCAGGCCGACCGCTGGCGAGCATCGCGAGCATGACACGGCTCACGTCCACCCGACCTGGTCGACGGCTGCGGGCAAGCCGCCTCATCGCGCGGCGCAGCGCATATGTCTGGCGGGGGGGCGCGCTTGCCAGAACGAGGCCCCGGTGCCGTTGGGCAACCAGGCAGAGTCAGCTATCGACCCCACAGCGGAGAGCCGGCCGTGCTGTCCGGTCCGGCTCCGAGGGTCTCGCATGGTCCGGCCGTGCAGGCCTTGGATCTGCCGGCCGTCGCAGGATCCGTGGTCGATGGCACTGGTCTTGGTCAAGTACGGCATCGCAGTGTTGGAACCGAAGCAGCTCAGGTGGCGCTTCGAGGTCACCACGGCATTGCCGCGAACCGCAGCGAGCGCTCCTCATGCCTGCTTGTTGACGGCGTTGGTGCCGTAGACGCCCGGAGTCGCTGCAATATCAGTAGCGGCCCAGGCCGCGAGGATCTGGATCTTGTCGTGGTCGGGAGTGTTGGGTGGAGCGCTGTAGGCGGTGACGGTGAGCCCCGGCTGGGACGGGATCTCCATGGCATTGAAGTCGAGTGTGATCTCGCCGATCACAGGGTGCCGGAAGGACTTACGGCCGGCGTAGTGGAGACGGACGTTGTGTTTCGCCCACGCCATGCGGAACTCGTCGCTGTTCGTGACGAGCTCACCGATCAGCCCCGTCAGCTCCCTGTCACCGGGAGCGCGGCCTGCCTCAGTACGCAGTAGGGACACGGTGGTGTTCACGGACTGTTCCCAGTCCGGGTAAAGCTCGCGCCCGGCGGGATCGAGGAACTGGAAGCGCGCGAGGTTGACCGGCTGCCGAGCGCCCTTACCGAACATCGGACTGTACAGAGCACGGCCCAGGAGGTTGGCCCCGAGGACGTCCAGGCGACCGTTGCGGATGAACGCCGGGCAGTCGCTCATGGAGTTCACCACGCGCAGCACACTGTCGGGCACGGGGCCGCGGGGCGGTTTGGCACCGCGTGTGGGACGCTTCGCGGCGGCGCGGGCCAGATCGTGGAGGTGGGCGCGTTCCGCGTCGTCGAATCGGAGCACCTTGGCGATCGAATCGAGAACCTCCTCGGACGCGCCGCCTAGTTGGCCGCGCTCCAGACGCGCGTAGTACTCCACACTGACGCCGGCCAGCATGGCGACCTCCTCGCGGCGCAGACCCGCGACGCGCCGGTTGGCGCCGCCGTAGGCGGGCAGGCCTGCCTGCTGCGGGGTGATCTTGGCGCGGCGGGATGCCAGGAAGTCGCGGATATCGCTCTCGGTGCTCACGTTTTTCAGGTTAAGCCGGATGGCTGAGACGTGGGGGGTCCTGTCAGTACCTGTAACGACAGATCCTTCTCCAGCTCCTTGACCTGCTGTTTCCTTGATATTGGAAGTTGTTGGACGGTCCGGGAACCGATCGGTTCCCGCCTCCGGCAGCTGCCGCAGAACCTGCCTCAAGCCACAGTCGCACATGAAGCACCATATCGGCTCAAACAAGGAGAATTTCCATGCCGAAGCAGTCCGCACCCCAGGAGTTGGCCGCGATCGCGCCGAAGCTGGTGGAGGTGACGAACGAGGTCCTGTTCGGCGACGTCTGGGAGCGCCCGGGACTGTCGCCGCGTGACCGCAGCCTGGTGACCGTCAGCGTTCTCGCCGCCCTGTACCGCAGCGAGCAGCTGGGTTACCACCTCGGTGTAGCGCTGGACAACGGGCTCACCGTCGAGGAGCTGTCCGAGGCCATCACCCACCTCGCCTTCTACGCCGGCTGGCCCAACGCCATGACCGCGATCAACCAGCTCAAGAAGATCGCCGATACGCGCGACGCCATTTGAGCCGGATCCATCTCACACCGAGAGACACTCCCATGAGCAAGGTCTTCTTCATCACCGGCGCCGGCCGCGGCCTGGGCGCCGACATCGCCCGCCGAGCCCTGGCTGCGGGACACCAGGTCATCGCCACCGGCCGTCGGCCCGAGCGGGTCCTGGAGGTCCTCGGCGGCGAGCAGGACAATCTGCTGGCCGCTCTGCTGGACATCACCGACCCCGAGGCGGCCGAGCGCGCCGTCCAGGACGCCGTCGACCGCTTCGGCCGGATCGACGTGCTGATCAACAACGCGGCGAACTTCTACGCGGGCTTCTTCGAGGAGCTCAGCGACGCGCAGGTCCGCTCGCAGATCGAGACGAACCTGTTCGGTCCGATGAACGTCACGCGCGCTGTCCTGCCGATCATGCGCGCGCAGCGATCGGGCCACGTCATGACCGTCTCCTCGCTGGCAGGCGTGGTAGGCGTCGACTTCTGCGTGGCCTACTCGGCCGCGAAGTTCGGTGTCGAGGGGTTCATGGAAGTCCTCCACCACGACGTCGCGCCGTTCGGCATCCACACCACCATCGTCGAGCCGGGCTTCTTCCGCACCGAGCTGCTGGTGGACGCCTCCACCAGCTACGCCGACGGCTCCATCGACGACTACGCCGAGCGCACGGCCGCCACGAAGAAGCAGTGGGAGTCCATGAACGGCCAGCAGACCGGCGACCCGGTCAAACTCGCCGACGCACTTCTGAGAGTCACCGACCTCGACCAGCCTCCGCTGCGGTTCGTCGCCGGCGACGACTGCCTCGAAGCGGTCCAGTCCAAGGCCAAGGACCTCCTGGCCCAAGTCGAAGCCTCCCGCGAGCTCGGTTCGGGCCTCGCTTACGCCGACGCAGCCTGACCGGCTGCCCGTTCATCTCAAGGAAAGAATCATGGAACACATCACCAGCACCGCCACCATCAAGACTCCTGCCGAGCGCTTCACCGGCGACGTCTATCTGAACCTGATCGAAGCTCCCGCCGAGCCGGCCCGACTGGCTGTCGGCCTGGTCCGGTTCACGCCCTCGGCGCGCACCAACTGGCACTCCCACGCCAACGGCCAGGTCCTCTACATCACCGACGGTGTGGCTCTGGTCGGCACCCGCGATGGCGAGGTCGCCCGCGCCACCGCTGGCCAGACCGTCAAGTGCCCCGCCGGGGAAGAGCACTGGCATGGCGCCACCGACACCAACTTCATGGCCCACGTCGCCATCGTCGTCGGCGACGGCAACGGTGACGGCACGACCTGGCTGGAGCCGGTCACGGACGAGCAGTACGCTCAGGCGCTGGCCACGGTCAACGAAAAGCCTTGAGCCCGAATCTCTTCGTTCCTCCGGTGAGACGTTCCTCTCAGATCGGTTGGTCGTTGATCCGGCAGTGGGGTTGAGTGACGCGCAGTGGGCGCGAACTGAGCCGCTACTGCCGGACCCGCAGGGTGGCGGCCGCCGACGGGACCATACTGCGTACCGCGACCGACCTGACTCGGGCCGGGAGACATCACAGCGCGTAGTCGTCGCGCAACGCCTTCTCCACACCCTGATGGCCGGGCAACCCTGACCCTGGCAAGCCGGGCACCGCTTCCAGTGCCCGGCCCAAGTGGTTCGCTGCGTCGGCCACGCCGATCGGCGGACCTTGCACCTGGCTAGTAGCCCCAGCCCCAGCGGACCTGCGTGACTCCAGAGGCATTGTTGTTGGACAACCCGCTGCCGTTGTGCTTCTCCATCGAGTAGTTGTCACCGGTCTTGAGCCCCGCCCAGTACACGGTCCCGAACGAGTCCGAGCGGGCCGTATCGGTGACCGCAGCCAGGAACGACTGATACTGCCCGTTGCTGTGGTTCGTCAGGTAGTTGATTCCGGTGGTCATCGGGCCGCCGAACTCGGTGATGACCGTCCTGCCCGTGTAGCCGCCGATACGGCTGTTGAGGTCGGACTGCCAGGCGGATTCGGTCGTATAGCTCGCCCAGGTGCCGTAGTAGTGCAGTGACAGCAAGGTGCCGTTGAGCGCCGAGGAGGCACCCTCGGCAGTGACGTGGTCGTCGTAGCCGGTGCCGGCGATGATGACGCGGCTGCGCGGAACGCTGGAGAACTCGGAGAGCCAGGACGACGCGATCGAGATCCACTGGCTGGACGAGTAGCCGTACGGCTCGTTGAGCGGCTCGAAGTACACGTTGCTGTTGCCGCCGTACGCGCTGACGACGGTGCTCCACATGCTCTGCCACGCCGACATGTTGGTGATCGTTCCGACGCTGCTGCTCTCGGTCCAGCAGGCGATGTCCACCTTCATACCGTCGGCCAGCGCCGCGTCGATCGCCCCCTTGTAGGCGCCCCACCAGGACTGGGACACGCTCGGCGGGTTGATGGGCAGGCGGACCGTGTTCGCGCCGAGGTTGGACTGGAACGCCTTGATGTAGGTGTCGGCGACCGAGTAGACCTGCGAGTAGCTGTCGGAGGCCGCGAGCCCGTCGGGGATGACCCAGCCGGAGTTGTAGTTGTCGCGGGTGTCTGCCCAGTTCACGCCTTTGAACTGGTTGGTGGCCGCCGCCGCGGGCCGGGCTTGGGCGACGGACAGGATCGAAGCGGCCAGAACGGCGAGCGCCGCGAGCACGCGGGCGATCCTGCGGTGCGCGGGCGTTTGGCGCGCGGGTGCTTGGGCAACCATGTCACTCCTCGTCACGGATGTGTTTCCTGATCCCCCACGTGTGATTTCTCGGCAATGGTTGCGCAACCACGGCTGATAGTGGGGCGCTGTTCGACGACTGTCAAGCCTTGCCGGCGCGGCGTCGTCGTGGCATGGTCCGAACCATGGTTGCGCAACCACTCGCTGGTGGAGGGAATGAGGTGATCCGCTCGACTCTGCTCTGAATCAGCCCTTTGATTCAAACTGCGGCGAACGCGGTGGCGCTCCCGTGCTGGCGCGCACGATCAGCCTGGTCGGGATCAGCGTCCGGTCGGCCGCGTCCGGTTCGACGGCGTCGATCTTGCTCAGCAGCTTCTGGATGCTGAGCCGGCCGACCGCGGCGAAGTCCTGCCGCACGGTGGTCAGCGGCGGCCAGAACGAACCGGACTCCTCCATGTCGTCGAAACCCACGACGCTGACATCGCCGGGGATCCGGCGGCCGAGCTCGTGCAGGGCGCGCATCACCCCCAGCGCCATCTGGTCGTTCCCCGCGAAGATCGCCGTGACCTCCGGCATCCGACCCAACACGAGACCGTGCCGGTAGCCGGACTCGGTCGTCCAGTCGCCGTACAACGGCTCGGGCGGGGTGATGCCCGCCTCCCGCAGAGTGCGCTGCCAGGACTCGACCCGGTGTGCCGCGGAGAACGAGCTCGGGGGCCCGGCGATGTGCCAGACCTGACGGTGGCCCAGGTCCAGCAGGTGCTGTGTGGCCTGGCGGGCCCCGGCAGCCTGGTCGGTGTCCACGACCGTGTAGCCGGAGCCGGCGTCGGAGTCGACCACCACGACCGGGATGCCCGGCGGCAGGCTGAACTCCGCGTCGTCCAGCAGGTGCGCCTCGAAGATGATGACCACCCCGTCGACCGCCGCCTCGCTGAGCCGGTCGTAGGCGCCGGCGACCCGGCCCATCGTCGGATCGGTGACGGGGATCAGGGTCACGGCACAGTTGGCGCGCGCGGCTTCCTTCGCGATGGCGTCGAGGGTGCGCGTGTTGCCGAACGTCTCCAGCGTGAACATGATGACGCCGATCGTGTTGAACCGGCCGCTCTTGAGCGCGCGGGCTGCCCCGTTCGGCCGGTAGCCCAGCGCTCGCATCGAGTCCACGACCCGCTGCCTGGTCACCGGATCGACGTTGTGGTGCCCGTTCGACACGCGCGAGACCGTCTGCGGCGAGACGCCGGCGTGGACGGCGACATCGACGCGCGACGGGCGGGCCCGCACCGCCTTGGTCTCGTCGGACATCACGAAGGTCCTCTCATCCACATCGATGACCTCAGCAAACTCTCCCAGCATGCGCAAGACAGGGCTAAGGTCGCCCAGCAGGCTGTCGAGGTCATCATGACCGTCACGCATGCCGGCTTCATAAACGGACTGAACCCAGCGCCTCCTGGTAAGCAGCAGTAGCAAGATCGAGGGCGCTGTCCCTCAACCGCGGCAGCCCGACACCGCCCGGCCGGCCACGCAGAAATACGTCACTCACGCCGACTTGGGGTGGATCACGGGCGGATCGTCAAGACATGGCCGAGACCGTACCCGTGAAACCCATCCGGCTCATGAGTCGACGAGGTGGCTCAAGCGGATGCCGAGTACTGAGCGACAGCTGCCAGTCAAAACTCTCAGTGGTCCCAAAAGCCCTGAGCTTCCAGCAGGGTCACAGCCTGCTCGGCGCCGTCAGTGAAGTGCTTCTCCACGGCCGATCTGGCCCGGGGGGCCGAACGCGCCGACAGCGCGTTCAGGATCCGGCGATGATCTTCCTGCGCCTTGCCCTGCCAGTCCTGGTGGGCTTCGTAAAACCCGTGGGAGACCGTTTTGGCGAGGATGCCGAGGATCGAGATCAGCCTGCGCGAGTCCGAACCGTAGTTGATTCGGCGATGGAACTCGAAGTTGAGGCGTTCCTGCTCCGCCGGATCGACACCGGACTCCATGCGGTCGGCGAGGTCGTTCAGCGCCTGGAGGCTTTCCGGCGAGAGGTTCTTCGCGGCCCGCTCCGCCGCCAGGCCGGACACCACGCCGAACACGCGGTAGTGGTCTCTGATGTCGTCCCGGGTCAGTCTGGTCACGAACGCACCGCGCCGGGCGATGTGTTCGACCATACCCTCGTGGTCGAGCGTGATCAGCGCCTCGCGGACCGGGAGCTTGCTGATGCCGAGCTCCTCGGCGAGCGCGTCCTGGTCGATCTTGGCGCCGGACCGGAGCTCGCCGGCGAAGATCCGGCGCCTGATCTCCTGGGCGGCCATGGCGTTCAGGTTGGCGGGGCCGGTTCGGCGCAGTCCGGCGTACACGGGTTCGGGCATCGCCACGACCTCCTCTTCTTCCGGATAAATTATTACACACGGGCGGCATCTGATGGCCGCGCTTCGACTCCCTCCTGCGCGCACTACCGCGAACCACCGCCAGCTCATACCTCTGAACTGGCAGTATGGCCGCGCACCCATCAGCGCTGACCTCGATCACCCATGGCGCAGCCGATGATTTCTGATAAAGTATTTTCTGTCTCGACCTAGTGGAGGGCAGTGGCGGCATGTCAGCGGTGACCCCCGAGAGCTTCCAGATGATCCTGAAGCTCGTACACGACTTCGTCCGGACGAAGGTCATGCCGCGCGAGCGGGAGATCATGGACACCGACGCGATCCCCGACGACCTGCGCAGGCAGGCAACCGAGATGGGCCTGTTCGGCTACGCGATCCCCCAGGAGTGGGGCGGCCTCGGGCTCGACCTCGCGCAGGACGTCGAGCTGGCGATGGAGTTCGGCTACACCGCGCTGGCGCTGCGCTCGATGTTCGGCACCAACAACGGCATCGCCGGGCAGGTCCTCGTCAACTTCGGCACCGACGAGCAGAAGGCGCAGTGGCTGGAGCGCCTGGCTTCAGGCGAAGTCGTGGCCTCTTTCGCACTGACCGAGCCCGGCGCCGGGTCCAACCCGGCGGGCCTGCGTACCAAGGCGGTCCGCGACGGCGGCGACTGGGTGCTCGACGGTGAGAAGTGCTTCATCACCAACGCCCCCATCGCCGGACTGTTCGTCGTCTTCGCGCGCACCCGCCCGGCCGACGAGTCCGGCACCGGGATCGCAGTCTTCCTGGTTCCGGCTGACACCCCCGGTGTGCAGGTCGGCGTCAAAGACAAGAAGATGGGCCAGGAAGGCGCTTGGACCGCGAACGTCGCGTTCTCGGGCGTCCGGGTGCGCGCCGCGGGCCTGGTCGGCGGTGACGCGGACGCGGGCTACCGTGCGGCGATGACGTCGCTGGCCCGCGGCCGGGTGCATATCGCCGCGCTGGCGGTCGGCACCGCACAACGCGCTCTCGACGAGTCAGTCGCCTACGCCGCGACCGCCACCCAAGGCGGAACGCCGATCGGTGACTTCCAGTTGGTGCAGGCGATGCTCGCCGATCAGCAGACAGGCGTCCTGGCCGGTCGAGCGTTGGTTCGGGAGACCGCTCAACGCTACCTCTCCGGCGAGGACCGGCGGATCGGCCCGTCCGCCGCGAAGCTGTACTGCACCGAGATGGCCGGCCGGGTCGCCGATCTGGCGGTCCAGATCCACGGCGGCAGCGGGTACCTGCGCGAGCTGCCGGTCGAGCGGATCTACCGCGATGTCCGGTTGCTGCGCCTGTACGAGGGCACCAGCGAGATCCAGCGGCTGATCATCGGCAGCGGCCTGATCCGCGGGGCACGGCGATGACCGCCGGCGCGCACCGCACCGCTGCTCGCGCCCGGGCAGCGACCACCCTGCTGTTCGTCCCGGGTGATCGGCCGGACCGGTTCGGCAAGGCAACCGCTGCCGGGGCGAGCCTGGTCGTCCTGGACCTGGAGGATGGTGTCGCGCCGGACCGCAAGGTGTACGCGCGCGAGCAAGTCGTCACATGGCTTGCGGAGCACCGCGAGTGCGCGGTCCGTGTCAACGCGGCGGGCACCGCATGGCACGACGAAGACCTAGCCGTATTGCGGGAGCGCTTGTGCACGGTGATGCTGCCGAAGGCCGATCCTGAGTCCACGCGGACGGCAGCCAAGCTGCTCGGGATGCTTCCGGTGCTGATCGCGCTGGTCGAAACCGCGCGCGGCGTGCTCGACGCGCGCCAGACCGCCGCCGTCCCCAACGTCCACCGGCTCGCCCTGGGCACCTTCGACCTGGCCGCCGAGCTGGGCGCCGACCCGGCGGACCGCGAGGCCCTCGCCGCGGCGCGGGGTGCGCTGGTTCTGGCTTCGGCGGCGGCGGGCCTGCCCGGCCCCGTCGACGGCGTCACCGCGGACCTGAACAACGAACTCCAGCTCATTGACGAGGTCCGGAACGCACGGCGGCTCGGGTTCACCGGGAAGCTCTGCGTCCATCCGAAGCAGGTCCCGGTCGCGACCGAGGTGCTGCGGCCGACCCGCGAGGAAACGCACTGGGCCCAGTCCGTGCTCGACGCCGCCGGGAGCGGCGGCGCGATCTCGGTGGACGGGCGTCTGGTCGACAAGCCGGTGCTGGACCGCGCGCGGCACATCCTCCGGCAGGCACGAGAAGGGATCGGGACATGACGCTCACCGACCACGAAAGGCAGATGGTCGCGCTCGTCGCGGAGTTCGTCGACGAACGGGTCCGACCCCGTGTACGCGAGTTCGAAGCCGACGACGTCTACCCGGCCGAGTTCATCGAGGAGATGAAGAAGCTCGGCTTCTTCGGCCTCCTCGCGCCGGCCGAGTACGGCGGGGTCGACGTCAGCACCGCGTGCTTCGCCAGGGTCACCGAAGAGCTCGCGCGCGGTTGGATGAGCCTGGCCGGGGCGATCGGCGGGCATTCCGTGATCACCTACCTGATCAAGACGTTCGGCACCGCCGAACAACGAGAGAAGTACCTGCCGCGGATGGCCGAGGGGGCGATCCGAGCGACGATGGCGCTCACCGAGCCGGGTGGGGGCAGCGACCTGCAGGCCATGCGCACCCAGGCCGTGCCCGATGGTGACGGCTATTCGGTCACCGGGTCGAAGACGTGGATCTCCAACGCCGCCCACTCCGGGCTCATCGGCCTGCTGTGCATCACCGACCGCGACGCCTCCCCCCGCCACCGCGGCATGAGCATGCTGCTGGTCGAGCCCGGTGACGGCCTGACCATCTCCAAGAAGCTGCCCAAGCTCGGCTACCGCGGTGTGGAGGCCTGCGAGATCGTCTTCGACGATCGTCGTGTCGGCGTCGACGCAGTTCTCGGCGGAACCCCCGGCCAGGGCTGGGCCCAGATGATGCGCGGCTTGGAGGTCGGCCGCGTCCAGGTCGCCGCACGAGCCCTCGGCGTCGGCCAGGCCGCCCTCAACGACGCCGTCAGGTACGCCCAGGAACGGGAGACGTTCGGCAAGCCGATCTGGAGGCACCAGTCAGTCGGCAACCTGCTCGCCGACATGGCCACCAAAATGAGCGCCGCCCGCCTGCTCACCCTCGACGCCGCCGAACGGCTGGACTCCGGTGAGCGCGCAGACATGGAAGCCGGGATGGCCAAGCTGTTCGCCTCCGAAACGGCGATGCAGGTCGCGCTCGACGCCATCCGCATACACGGCGGCTACGGCTACTCCAAGGAATACGACGTCGAACGCTACTTCCGCGACGCACCGCTGATGATCGTCGGCGAGGGCACCAACGAGATCCAGCGCAACGTCATCGCCTCCCAGCTCATCGCCCGCAACCGGATCTGAGGACCCGCCATGCCCCTGCTGACCGACCGGACCGCGGTCGTCACCGGCGCCGCCCAAGGCATCGGTTTCGCCATCGCCGAGCTGTTCTCCGCCGAAGGTGCCCGTGTGGTGATCGGCGATATCGACGGCGACGCGGCCGCCCGCGCCGCTGACAGGCTCGGCGGCATGGGCATCCGCTGCGACGTCACTGACGCCTCAGACGTGGAGGCGTTGCTGGCAGCCGCCCCCGCACCGGTGGACATCCTGGTCAACAACGCCGGCATCACCCGCGACGCGACCCTGCGCACGATGACCGAAGAGGAGTTCGACCAAGTGATCAACGTCCACCTCAAGGGAACCTGGAACGGCGTCCGCAAGGCCGCGACGATCATGCGCGAACACCAACGCGGCTCGATCGTGAACCTCTCGTCCTTGTCGGGCAAGGTCGGCATGGTCGGCCAGACGAACTACTCGGCGGCGAAGGCCGGGATAGTCGGGCTCACCAAAGCCGCCGCAAAGGAGTTGGCCCACCACGGGGTACGCGTCAACGCGATCCAGCCCGGACTCATCCGCACCGCGATGACCGAGGCCATGCCGACGAAGGCATGGGACCAGAAGATGGCCGAGATCCCCATGGGCCGTGCCGGCGAAGTCGGCGAAGTCGCGTCGGTGGCGCTGTTCCTGGCCTCGGATCTGTCGTCGTACATGACCGGCTCCGTGCTGGAAGTCACCGGCGGAAGGTTCATGTGATGGAACCGTGGGCTCCGCGCCTGGTCACCACACGTGAGCTGGTCGACCCGGCACCGGTCACCGGGCTGGCAAGCCTCTTCGATGACGGCCTGCCCGCCCCGCTACCGGGCGAGGAGCTACCCCCGCTATGGCACTGGGTCGCACTCCCCCGCTGGCCCGCGTCCTCGGAGCTGGGCATCGACGGGCACCCGGCACGCGGCACCTTTCTACCGCCGGTGGACCTGCCCCGCCGGATGTTCGCCGGTGGCGAAGTGGTGTTCCACCGCGCGATCCGGGTCGGCGACACGGTCACTCGCGAGTCCACTGTGGATTCCGTTACGGAGAAGTCCGGACGGTCCGGACGGCTGGCAATCGTCGTCGTGCGCACCCGTTTGTCCGCCGCGGACGGATCCGTATGCCTGGAAGAGCGGCAGGACCTGATCTATCGGGAGCCCGGGGAGCCCGTCCCACCGAAACCGGCCGACCAGAACCCCGTCGGAGCGCCGTTGCGCCGCGCAGAGGACGGGACGTGGGACTTCACCACAGATCCGACGCTGCTGATGCGGTTTTCGGCGGCCGCCGCGAACCCCCACCGCATCCACTACGACTGGCCCTATGCCACGCGCGCCGAAGGCTACCCCGGCTTGGTCGTGCACGGCCCGCTGATGTCCCTAGCCTTGGCGGAAGTGCTCCGCCTGGACCGGCCCGGCGTCCGAGTGCGCCGGTTGAGGCACCGGAACAACGCCCCGCTGTTCTGCGGGGAACCCGCGCAGCTCCGGGCGGAGCCGGCAGCGAACACGGTCACACTCGGCCTGTTCGGACCCGGCGGGATACCGGCCGGGCCGCCGCGTACCAGCCTGGAAATCGACCTGTCCGAGGAAGGCTCTGCCCATGCGTGACGCCGTCATCTGTGAACCCGTCCGGACTCCGATCGGCCGCTTCGGCGGCTCTCTCAAGAGCGTCCCCGCGGCCGATCTAGCCACAGTGGCACTCGTCGGCCTGCTCCAGCGCACCGGTCTTGACCCCGCGGTGATCGACGACGTGATCCTCGGCCACTGCTACCCCAGCGCCGAAGCACCAGCGATCGGCCGTGTGGTAGCGCTCGACGCCGGGCTGCCGGTCTCGGTGCCCGGTATGCAGGTCGACCGGCGCTGCGGGTCTGGTCTGCAGTCCGTGCTGCAGGCCGCACTGCAGGTCCAGGCCGAAGTCAGCGATGTGATCATCGCTGGTGGCGCGGAGAGCATGAGCAACGCGATCTTCTACGCCACCGACTTGCGGTGGGGCGCCGGAGGGGCAGGTGTGATGTTGCACGACGCGCTCAACCGCGGGCGTGCGACTCCCGGCGGCAAGCACCACCGGGTGGAGGGCGGCATGCTGGAGACGGCGGAGAACCTCCGCCGCGACTACCAAATCACGCGTGAGGAGCAGGACCAACTGGCGGCCGCCTCCCACCAGCGGGCAGTCGCCGCGCAGGCGTCCGGGGTGTTCAAAGACGAGATCATCCCGGTCGTGGTCGAGACGAAGAAGGGCCGGACGGTCGTTGACACGGACGAACACCCTCGCGCCGACACGACGCCGCACTCACTCGCCGCGCTCCAGCCAGTGCGAGGTAAACAGGATCCTGAGGCGACGGTGACCGCGGGCAACGCCAGCGGGCAGAACGACGCAGCGGCCGTGTGCGTCGTCACCCACCCTGACCGCGCAGCGGAGTTGGGCCTGCGACCGCTGCTGCGGCTCGTGTCCTACGGCGTCGCCGCGGTGCCCCCGAAGATCATGGGTATCGGGCCGGTGCCCGCCACCGCAGCCGCGCTCGCCAAGGCCGGACTCACATTGGCGGACATGGACCTCCTGGAGGTGAACGAAGCGTTCGCCGCGCAAGTGCTCGCCTGCACCCGCGAATGGGGGTTCGGCGCGGCGGACTTCGACCGCCTCAACGTGCACGGCTCCGGCATCTCCCTGGGGCACCCCGTCGGCGCCACTGGCACCCGCATCCTGGCGACCCTTTCCCGCGAAATGCACCGCCGCGATGCCCGGTACGCGTTGGAGACTATGTGCATCGGCGGTGGTCAGGGGCTGGCCGCCGTGTTCGAGAAGGTGACGGCGTGACGCGCGCGTTCGGCTCCGCACACGAAGTGCGAGGCGCGCTCGACGAAGAGCTCGGCCCGACCGATTGGCTCGCCATCGAGCAGTCGCGGATCGACGCTTTCGCCGACGCCACAGGCGACCACCAATGGATCCACACCGACCCCGGGAAAGCAGCCACCGGGTCGTTCGGCACCACCATCGCCCACGGCTTCCTGACACTGTCGCTGATCCCGCAATTCGCGCGGGAGTTGTATCGGCTGGACTTCGGGACGGCGCGGATCAACTACGGCCTCGGCCAGGTCCGCTTCCCCGCCCCGGTACCGGTCGGCTCGCGGCTGCGCGCCACCGCGACGTTCACCGAGCTGCGCCCCGGCGCGGGCGGGATCATCGTGACCACCCGGTACGTCATCAAACTCGACGGTGCGGCCAAGCCGGCCTGTGTCGCCGAAAACCTCGTCGCCATCCTCTGAAGGGTGCATCATGAGCCCCGACTTCTGCCGGCTGGACGAAGCCGTCGCCAGGTACGTCCGGCCCGGCGACGCCGTCCACGTCATGATGGGACACAGCCGCTGGAGCGCGCTGGTCCGCGAGCTGGCCCGGCAGCACTGGAACAAGCCTTCGCGGTTCACTCTGATCATGGCGAGCCTGTCCTCCCTCGGCGCGGTTCTGTTCCGGTCCGGAAGCATCGAGAAGGTCATCACCGTCTACTCCGGAGACTCATTCCCGGTGTTCACGCCCAACCCGGTCTTCCAGCAGGCTTACGCCGACGGCTCGGTGACGGTCGAGAACTGGTCGTTCCTGAGTTACATCCAGCGTTTGCGGGCGGCCGCCACCGGGGTCCCCGCGGTCGTGACCGGCTCAGTGCGGGACTCCTCGATGGCGGCGAACGAAGGCTATGAGGAGGTTGACACCCGGTTCGGCCGGGTCGGCCTGGTCTCGCCACTGGCGCCGGACATCGCCCTCGTGCACGCCGCGATCGCCGACCGGCAGGGCAACCTCGCCATCGCACCGCCGATGTTCGAGGGTTCGATCGGCGCGTTCGCCGCCCGCCGGGGCGTGCTCGCCACAGTGGAGAAGGTGGTCGAGGACCTCCGGCCCTGGTCGTCGCTGGTCCGCATCCCGGCACACCGGGTGCTCGCCGTCGTCGAGGCGCCGTTCGGCGCACACCCCGGCGGCGTCTTCGCCGGACCCTCGGGCACCCGGCTGCCGGTGGAGGGCTACGCCGAGGACGTCGCGTTCTGGGTCTGCGCACGCGAGGCGAGCCGGTCACCCGCGTTCGACGACTGGATCCGCGAGTGGATCCTCGACCCTGCGGATCACGAAGCCTACCTGGCGAAACTCGGGCAAGAGCGGCTGTCGGGCCTGGCGAGCGCGGTCGGCAGGCCGACTCCCCCGACCGGCCGGGGCGAGCACACCGGTCCCGTGACCCCGGCCGAACGCGCGGCGGCGTGGCTGAGCGAGCTGGTCCGGGCCCGGATCGCGCAGACCGGCGCAGCCACCGTACTGGCCGGCGCCGGGCTGGCGAACCTGGCCGCCTGGGTGGGCGTCGAGAAGGCGAAGGCCGATGGCCACCAGGTCGCGCTCGCGGCGGAACTCGGGTTGTGGGACTACACCCCCGCCGAGGGCGACCCGTTCATCTTCAGCTTTGCCAACTTCCCGACGTCGTCGATGCTGCTCGACACCGAGCAGGTGCTGGGAACTGTCGTGAACGGCCCGTCCACCCGGTCGATCGCGTGCGTGGGTGCGGCGGAGATCGACCGGCACGGCAACATCAACACCACCCGGCTCGCCGACGGCCGGTACCTCGTCGGCTCGGGCGGTGCGAACGACGTCGTCACGAACGCCGACGAAACCCTCGTCGTCGGCACGATGAGCCCGCGCCGGTTCGTCGAACGATGCGGCTACATCACGAGCCCCGGCGCTCACGTGCGGGCCGTGGCGACCGACCTCGGGATCCTGACCAGCCGCGACGACGATCTGGTCCTGACTCACATCGCGCCTGGTGAAAGTGTCGAACATGTCCGGTCCCGCTGCGGCTGGGACCTGGCAGTCGCCGACGACCTGGCAGAACTCCCGTCCATCTCGGACGCTGACGTCAAGCAGCTCCGGAAGTACGACCGCGAGGGCTTGTTCCTCCGAAAGGGAAACGCATGAACCGCTACTCCCGCTTCGAAAACCTGCGGGTGGACGGACCTGACGACGTCGGCGTCGTCGAGCTGGTCCTTGAAGCGCCGAACCTCAACGCGGTGAGCGAAGCCGCGCACGGCGACCTCGCCGACATCTGGCGCGCGTTCGACCGCGATCCGGGCGTCAACACCGTGCTGCTGCGCGGCGAGGGCAAGGGTTTTTCCGCAGGCGGTTCGTTCGATCTGGTCGAAAAGCTCTCCACCGACTACGAGACGCGGACTCGCACGATGCGCGAGGCCCGGGACCTGGTCTACAACGTCATCGACTGCACGAAGCCGATCGTCTCGGCCATCCACGGCCCGGCGGTCGGCGCCGGGCTTGTAGCCGGCCTGCTGGCCGACGTCTCGGTGGTCACGAAGACCGCCAAGATCATCGACGGGCACACCCGCCTGGGCGTCGCCGCCGGCGACCACGCGGCGGTGTGCTGGCCGCTGCTGTGCGGGATGGCGAAGGCGAAGTACTACCTGATGACCTGCCGCCCGCTGACCGGTGAGGAAGCCGAGCGGATCGGACTGGTCTCGCTCTGCGTCGAGGAGGAGGCCGAACTGCTGCCGACCGCGCGTGAAGTCGCCCGCGAGCTGGCCTTGGGCGCCCCGGACGCCATCCGTTGGACCAAACAGAGCCTCAACGCGTGGTACCGGCAGGTCGCAGGAGCCATCTTCGACTCCTCACTCGCGCTCGAGTTCTACGGCTTCGGCGGGCCCGAGGTTCGCGAAGGCCTGGCCTCCCACCGCGAACGGCGCAAGCCCGACTTCACCCGGCGGCCGGGAGACCACGATGCCTGACGCTCTGCTCAGCGGACTGCGTGTGGTCGAGATCTCGAGCTACGTCGCGACACCGTTGTGCGGCCTCACCCTCGCGCAGTTGGGCGCCGACGTCGTACGCGTCGAGCCGCTCGGAGGTGCGGCGGACCGGACCCGGTGGCCGCTGGCCGACTCCGGCACGAGTCTGTACTGGTCAGGGCTGAACAAGGGGAAGCGTGCGATAGCCGTCGACCTGGAGTCCGAAGGGGACCGCAAGCGGGTCGCCGACCTGATCGTCCACGGTGGCCCGTGCGTCGTCGTCAGCAACACCGACCGCCACCCCGACCTCGGCTACCCGGCGCTGTCTGCCTGCCGCCCGGACATGATCCACGTCCTGTTGGAAGGCCGCGCAGACGGCGGCGCCGCGGTGGACTACACGGTCCAGGCGGGCACCGGGTTCCCGCTGATCACCGGCCCGGCCGAAACGCCGGCACCGGTCAACCACGTGCTCCCTGCGTGGGACATCGCCGCCGGCCTGTACCTGGCTGTCGGGCTGCTCGCCGCCGAACGGCACCGGCTGGAGACCGGCCGCGGGAGTTCGATCCGAGTCGCCCTCGAAGAAGTCGCCCTCGCCACGGCGGGTAACCTCGGCTACCTGGCTGAAGCACAGGTGACGGGCCATGAGCGCGCGAAATCGAGCAATGACGTCTACGGCACGTACGGCCGCGACTTCCTGACAGCGGACGGCATCCGCGTCATGGTGGTCGTGCTGACGCAGCGCCACTGGACCAAACTCCTGAACGCGACCGGACTCAGCGCTGCCTTCGCCGCTCTGAGCGAGTCGCTGGACATCGACTTCTCCCAGGAGTCCACCCGCTTCGAATACCGTGACGTGATCTCGACGCTCCTGAGCCGATGGTTCGGGCGTACACGATTCACCGACGCCGCCGAGTCGCTCGACCGCCACCGGATCCTGTGGCAGCGCTACCGGACCTTCGAGGAACTGGGCCGTGACGGCGGCGGGGCCCTGCAGGGCCTGGACCTGTTCGCTCCGGTCGACCAGCCCGGTGTCGGCACCCACCTGGCTCCCAAGTCACCGATACTCGTCGACGGCGGCCGCGCCGCACCTCTCGCGGCGCCGGCTGTCGGCCAGCACAACGCCGACCTGCTGTCGCCGCCACAACTGTCCTGAACAGTAGGCCACCGCATCAGTTGTGACCCGCTGCAGGCGGTGCTGGATCGTCATTGCCGTCCAGGATGTAGATCAGCACCTCAGCCCTCGATGACGGCAGCAGTTTCGCGGGCCGTGACGCCGGCAGACCGGCCGGCGGCCGACCAGCGTCCCAGAACGAATGCCCAGCCTGGTGTCGCCATCGGCCAAGTCTGACCTCGAAGAAGCCGCAGCGGCCGTCTCACGGCCGACCCTGTCGGCGGAACGTAGGCGGCGGAGCGAATCAACCCTGGTCATGCGAGTCGTCAGCGGGGCGGTCCAGCAATTGCTCCATGAACGCCCGGCAAGCTGGGCCCGGTCGCCTACCTGCCGAGGTCGCGATGTGGATCCTGCGCTCGGCCCAGGGCTCGGCCAGTTCGACGACCGCGACCGAGTCCAGGAACTCCTTGCCGACCAGACTCTCCGGTTGTGCGGTCACCCCTAGCCCGGCTCGCACCAGGCTGAGCGCGACCCCGCCGGTGCGCACGCTCTGCGCTGGTTCGAACTCCTGGCCCAGCCGGCGCGCGGCAGCACGGAACACGTCGACCATCGGGCCCACCGCGATCACGGTCTCCGGGAGCAGTTCCGCGAAGGTCACGCTGAGCCGGCTGGCCAGCCGGTGGTCCCGGGGCAGTGCCACCACGATCCGGTCACGCCGGTAGGGCGTCACGTCGACTCCGGTCAGATCGAGTTCGTGCGCGGCGGCGAAGACACCGAGATCCGCTTCGCCGCGCGCGACCTGTTGCACGATCTCCTTGTTCTCAACCTCGTGGACGATCAGCCGCACCTTCGGGTACTGCTTGCGAAATTCGCCGAGTTCGCGGGCAAGGAACGGCGCGATGATCGACTGCGCGGACGCCGTCGTGAGGTCGCCCCGCACGCCCTCGGTGAAGGCCGCGATCTCGGACCGGATGTCCTCCAGGCTGCCGAAGATCTTGCCGACGTGCCGGGCCAGCACAGCGCCCGCGGGGGTCGGCACCACGCCCCGCGGGGTACGCTCGAGCAGCTCGATCCCGGCGATGTGCTCCAAATCGTGGATGCGCTTGGTGGCGGTCGACGCGGACACGTTCTCCCGGATCGCGGCCAGGCCGATCTGCTTCTCCTCGACCGCGGACAGGAACAGCCGCAGCGTGAGGAGGTCCACCTGCCTGATCAGGTGCAATCGGTTGAACGCGCCCACACCACCACCTCCGTCTGCCTGGATTCAACCCGCTCCCCCGGCGGCCGACAACTCAGGCCGGTCCGCCTCGCTCGACCAGGGCGACCTTCACGTGGTCGGGCCGCTTGAGCGTCCCTGCCGGGACGAGGGTGACAGTGGCCTTGACGTTGAGAGCGGACCGGATCCGCTGCTCGATCATGGCGCGCAGCCCGGCGTCCGTGCTGTCCGGGTGTTCGACGACGATCGGCAGCGGCTTCTGGGTGGAATGGCCGTCGAAGTCGGGGCGGATGCGCATCTCGCCCGGGGTCAGCTCAGCGACCAGCTGCTTGATGGCCGACGGGAAGACGTTGATCCCGCGCACGATGAGCATGTCGTCGGTGCGGCCCACGCAGCGGATCTTGTAGCCGGTCCGGCCGCAGGGGCAGTCGGTGTCGGTGACGACGACGTGGTCGCGGGTGCGGAACCGCACTAGCGGCGAAGCCTGCCGCCGCAGTGCCGTGTAGACGAGCTCACCCTGCGCGCCTGCCACCGGCTCGACCCGATCACCGGTCTCCGGATCGATCAGCTCGGCCACCATCAGGTCTGGAGACAGGAAGTGCATGCCGTCGGCGGCCCCGCACTCCCCCCAGTATGTACAGGCGATGTCCGTGCCGCCCAGCATTTCACGCGACGTCGCGCCCCACAGCGACTCGAGCTTCTCCCGGACCGCGGGCAGACCTCCTCCAGGTTCGCCGCCGACGCTGATCGCCCGCACCCCCAGCTCCCGCGCGCACTTCCCTACGATCTCCGGGGCCTGCTCGGCCAGGTAGACCAGGAAGTAGGGGGTGCCGATCAAGGCATCCGGCCTCTGGTCGGCTTGGACACGCAACAGCCGCTCCGCGCCCGCCTCGGCACCGATGGGGATGTCCACGATCCCCATGTACTGCAGGATCTGCACAATCGGCAGCCCGCCGACAAACCCCTTGCTCATGCCGAACGCGTGCAACACCCGGTCGCCGGGTCGGAACCCGTTCGCGTACAGCGCCCTGGCTCCCAGCTCGCACCACGTGGTGATGTCGCTCGGGGTCAAACCCACGTAGGAGGGGCTCCCGGTCGTCCCGGAGGACGCCTGGATCTGCACCACCTCCGCCCGCTCGGCCGCGATGTGCGTCCCCAGCGGCGGGGCCGCTGCCAGGCTGTCACGCAACTCGTGCTTCTCGGTGAAGGGCAACCCGGCCAGATCCTCGACGGTCCGCACCCCGGCCGGATCGACGCCGGCCTGGGCGAACTTGGCCCGGTAGAAGGCGCTTCGTCCAGCCAGGTATGCCAGCTGCTCGCGCAACCGTTCGTCCTGGACGGCCCGGGCTTCCGTCGGCGATGCGGACTCGATCGCGCTCCAGTGGGCCGCCGAGTGGGGAGCAACCATGACGCGTCTCCTCTCTTCCAGGATCAGGCGCGGGCCGGCAGGACCGAACCGAGCAGGTCGTTGTCCGCCCCGATTTCGCGGACGCTGTGCAGGGGTGGCGGGCGCAGGCCGTCGAACGACAGCGGGAGCCCGACCACGCCGATCTCACCGGGGTCCGCGGTACCGATGATGCCGAGCTCGCGCGTCTGCTCGTGGGCCACGAGCTCCGCGGTCGTCTGCACCGGCGCGCACGGGATCCCGGCGTCTTCCAGCCGCGCCCGCCACTGCGCCCGGGTGCCCGTCGCCAGACGGTCCCCGATGAGCCGGTCGATCTCTGCGCGATTGTCCAGCCGCGCGGAGTTGGTGGCGAAACGGGGATCATCCGCCCACTGCGGTCGGTCGAGCGCGGCGCACAACCGCGTGAACAGAGCGTCGTTGGCGCAGCTGACGATCAGTGCGCCGTCCGTGGTGGAGAAGGCACGGTGCGGCACGATGAACGCGACCCCGGACCCGTGCCGGCTTCCCGGGTTCCCGTCGGCCTGGTGGCCTGCGATGCCGACTGACATCCACGCGATCGCCGTCTCCAGCAGGGAGGCGTCGACGGTCGCGCCGGTGTGCTTGAGGTGTCGGCGGTGCAGCGCGGCGAGCACGCCGATCACGGCCCACATCCCGGTCCCGAAATCCACGATGGAGACTCCGGCCCGCACCGGTCCGCCGTCCTCCTCCCCGGTGATGTCCATGATGCCGGAGAACGCCTGCATAAGCGGGTCGTAGCCGGGTAGTTCGCGCAGCGGTCCAGCCTTGCCGAACGCGCCGATCTCGCAGTGGATCAGCTCCGGCTTGGTCACGCGCAGGCTGTCCGCGTCCAGCCCATACCGCGCTGCGCTGCCGGGTCGCAGATTGTGCAGGAAGACGTCCGCCCGCTCGGCGATCAGCCGGTGCAGCGTCGCGAGCTGTCCGCCGTCCTTGATATCCAGGCGCAGGTATCGGCGGCCACGGTTCAGGGCGTGGAACGCAGCTCCGTCCCCCTTCCACTTGCTGGGCCCCCAGCCGCGCGCAGAGTCGCCCGTGGGACGCTCCACCTTCCACACCTCGGCACCGAGCTCGGCCAGGATCTTGCCTGCGAACGGAGCCGACGCGCTGTCGCTCAGCTCCACCACCACGATCCCCGCGAGGGGCAGTTCACGCGTCATCATGTCCTCCGGTTCCGGCGGCGCCCGAGCCGAACAGCTCGCCGATCTCGTCCTGGCTGAAGCCGAACTCCCGCAGCACTTCCGCCGAGTGCTCGCCGAGCCGCGGCGCGGGATACCGCACCTCCGGTGTGCTCTCGCTCCACCGCTGTGGGATGCCGATCGTGCGCAGCAGGCCCTCCGAGGGATGGTCCTGCTCGGCGAAGAACCCGACCCCGGTCATGTGCGGATCGTCCAGCAGGGTCTCCGGGGTGTTCATCCGGATCGCCGGGATGTCGGCTTCCTCGAGAAGCTTCACCCACTCGCTGGTGGACCGGGTGGCGAACGCCTCGGCGAGGAACGCGTACAGTTCGCCGATGTGCTCGGTCCGGCCGTGGATGTCCGCGAACCGCGGGTCCGCTGCGAGGTCCGGCCGGCCGACCGCGGCGAAGAATCGCTGCCAGTGCCGGTCGGTATAGATGTTGACGCCGAGATAGCCGTCAAGCGTCCGGTAGGGACGGCGATCAGAGTTCATCATCCGGGCGTAACCCCAGTTCCCGATCGGCGGCACGAACGTGTGCCCATAGAGGTGGTCGCCCATCACGAAATGCGCGAACGTCTCGAACATCGGGACCTGGACCTCTTGTCCGCGACCGGTGCGTTCCCGGTGGAACAGGGCCATCGCGACCGCCGTCGAGGCGGCCATCCCGACGACCCGGTCCGCGATCGCTGCGGCTACGTACACAGGTTCGCCCTGTCCACGGCTCTGGAGCACCGGCATGCCCACCGCCGCCTGGATCAGGTCGTCGTACGCGGGCTTCGCAGCGTACGGACCGCCCTGACCGAACCCGAAACAACCGCAGTAGACCAACCTCGGGTTGCTGTCACGGACGTCCGGATATGACAGGCCGAGCCGGTCCATCGCCGTCGGCCGCAGGCTGTGCAGTAAAACGTCCGCGGACCGCACCATGCGGGTAAGCGTGTTCCGGCCATCGGGATGCTTGAGGTCCAGCACCAGGCTGCGCTTGTTCCGGTTGAGGTGCAGGAAGATCGCAGCCATTCCCGGGTTGCGGTGCGGGCCGACGCCGCGGGTGGTGTCCCCGTCGGGTGATTCGACCTTGACGACGTCCGCACCCATGTCCGCGAGCAGCAGCGACGCGTACGGGCCCATGAAGTTCGAGGTCAGATCCAGGATCCGCACGCCGTTGAGCGGTCCGGTCATGTCATCCTCCTGATACCGGCGCGAACACGGGGAGGGTTTGCTCGCCGCGGCGCACGAACCGCACCTCGACCGGGGTACCGATCCGGACGGTGCCCGGTTCGGCGTCGATCTGGCCGAACAGCCGGTAGCCCTCGGCCAGCTCGACGAATCCGACGGTGTAGGGCACCATCGCGGCCCACACCGGCGTCGGGCCACGCATCACCGTGCTGAATGACCACACCGTTCCGCGCCCACTGGACTCTTCCCAGGTCAGCGAACGCGCGGAACAGTACGGGCAGACCGAGTGCGCGGGCCAGACTACTTCGAGGCAGGCACCACACCGCTGGACGATAAGCCGCTGCTCCTCGAGAGCAGCCCAGTAAGGCTCGGCATCGAGCAGTCGGTAGGGCTGGGGCCAGTCCAAACTCATCAGGGCTTCCTCGCTTCTTCACCGGACAACAGCACTACGCCTGCGGCGGCCAGCATCCCGCCCGCACCCTGCACCAGGACGGTGCGCGGCCGGCGCGCGGGAGCCAGGCCCAGCGCCGTGCCGCGCAACTGCCGGACGGCCTCGACGAGACTGTCCATATTGCACGAAATGCCGGGCTGGCCGAACGAGAGCCAACCGCCGTTGGTGTCGGCCGGCAGGTCACCGTCGATGCCGGTGCGGCCCTCGCGGTAGATGTCGATCCCGTGCCCCTTTTTCGCGAAGCCGAGGTCTTCCATGATGATCGGGCCCATGTGCGCGAAGTTCACCGACAGCTGGACCATGTCCACGTCGGACGGGGTGAGTCCGGATCGCGTGTACGCCTGCCGGGCGGCCTCGACGGTCGCGGTGTGCGTCAGGTTCGGGAACTCCCCGAGTCCGGCGAACCGGCCGTCCCGCATGTTCACCCGGTCGGTGAGGTACTCATGGGTAGTCGCCGAGCCATAGCCCCGCACCCACACCGGGTCGTGGGCCGCCCGCGCCCGCTCGGGCGACGTGACGACGAGCGCGCCACCGGTTCCACCGCCCCATGTGGAGCACATCCACCGGCGCAGCGGCGTGGCGACGTACGGCGAGGACAGCACCGTTTCCCGGTCGATCAGCCCATGCTTGCGCTTCACGGCGTACGGATGGTGTGCACCCCAGCGCTGGTTGGCGACGACGACGTCGGCCAAGTCGTCCTCGGTCAGTCCGTACTCGTGGAAGTACCGGCAGGCGGCCTGGGCGTAGAGCGACGGGATGGTCGGGCCGTAGGGCACCTCGAACTGCGGGTCCGCGTCAGCCTCCGAACCCATCGCCACCGCATCCACGAACAGCTCGGTCGCATCGCTCTGCACGCACAGGACGTACTCCGCCGCGCCGGCGGCGATCATCTGCGCGGCCACGGCGATCGTCGAGGTCAGTCCCGCGCCGTGCAAGGTGATCTCACTGGCGAGCGTCACCGGCATCTGAAGATGCGAGATGAAGATGTTGCTCCACTGGGAACGCTTGTCCGCCCATGGCGAGCGCCCGGTGAACACCGCATCCACCTGGTGCTTGCCGATCCCGGCGTCGGTCAGAGCAGCCATCGTCGCCTCGGTGGCGAGTTGCAGGGGATCCTTCCGGTCGGCCTTCGACGCGTAGGCGTCGCCCATTCCGATGATCGCGGCGACCGGCTCGCCCGGGGTCACTTCCGCTCCGGCTGTTTCTCGGTGGGCAAAGACGCGGCGAGCAGCGCCTCGAGGTCCTCCCGGCGGCGCAGCATGAGCAGGCTCCACTCGCTGCGCTGCACCACGTACCCGTCCTGGTTGAGCGCCTTCATCATGAACGTGGTGACGCCGTACTTGTCGTCTTTCTCCTTCTTCGCGACGACCTCGGCCACGACGTAGAGAGTGTCGTCGATCGCCACCGGCTTGAGGTAGCGCAGGTTGTCGATCCCGTAGTTCGCCTGGATCGACGGGCCGAACTGGATCAGACCGGTCATGATCGAGTACGTCAGCGAACCCTGCACCAACCGCTTGCCGAAGCGGGTCTGCTCCGCGTAGTGCTTGTTCGAGTGGATCTCGATCCAATTGCCGGTCAGTGCACAGTAGTTGACCACGTCGGCCTCGGTCACCGTCCGCCCGCCGGAACGGAAGGTCTGCCCGACCTCCAGCTCGTCGTAGGTCATGTCGATGCGGTTGTTGATCTCCATCGATCTCTCCTCTCGGCTCAGCGGTTCTCAGGCGGGCAGGCTCATCGACTTCGCGATGATCGTGCGCTGGATCTGAGAAGTACCGCCGCCGATCGTCGACTGGATGCTCTCGCGGAGGTAGCGCTCCATGTCCCCCTCGGGCAGGTTCGCGTAGCCGCCCAGGATCTGCATACCGTCGAGCGCACAGGCCTTCAGCGTCTCTGAGCCGTAGAGCTTGGCCATCGACGTCTCGCGGGCGGCCGGCCTGTTCTCGGCCTTCATCTGTGCCGCGCGGTAGCAGAGCAGCCGGGCCGCGTCGACGCGGGTCTGGTTCTCAGCCAGCATGTGCTTGAGGACCTGAAACTCCCGGATCGGCTGGCCGAACTGGACCCGCTGGTGCGCGTAGCGGTTCGCGTTGTCGACGGCTTCCTGCGCGTTGCCGACATACGCCGCGGCCACCGCGCAGCGCTCCAACTCCAGATGCTCGGTGATGATCTTCCAGCCCTGGCCGACCTCGCCCAGCAGTGCGTCCGCCGGCACCCGGACCTCATCGAGGAAGATCTCGGTGGTGCCCGTCGCGTGCCGGGACAACGTTGGCAGCTTGCGGATGTCCAGGCCGGGGGTGTCGTTCGGGATCAGCAGAACGGACAGGCCGCCATGCTTGTCGGCGGTGTCCGTGCGCACCAGCATCGCAATGACGGTGTCCTTCGCAGCCGCGCCGCTGCACCACAGCTTCGCGCCGCTCACGACCCAGTCGCCGTTCTCGTCCCGGCGAGCGTGCGTCTTGGAGTTCGCCGCGTCCGAACCGGCGTCGGGCTCGGAGATCGAGACCGAGAACCGGATCCGCCCGTCGATGAACGGCTTGACATAGCGGGCCTTCTGCTCATCGGTGCCGTACTTGATGATGTTCATCGCGGTGAAGGTCGGCACCAGCACGGAGCAGGCGAAGTCGAAGCCGAATTTGCCCAGGCCCTCGGCCATCAGCGAGTAGTCGAAGATGTCCCCGCCGGAGCCGCCCTCCGACTCGGGGATGAGGATGCCGAGCCACCCCTGTCTGGCGATCTTGTCGTAGGCCTCGTAGGGGTACTTCCGTTCCAGGTCGCAGTTCCGCACATACTCGACGGTGATCTCGTGGTCCATGAAGTCATTCACGGTTTCCAACCACGCCGCCTGCGACTCGTTCAGAAAGTTCGCTGACATCACTTTTGCTCCTATCACGGTATCTTCAAGGCTAATCAGCCCGGGCCGGCACGCTCTTTGACGGTTCTCGAACCGCCGGTTCGCCGGGCTCGAATCGGTTTCAGCCGAGTGCACCGGCGGCCCGCAGGGCGGCCACCTCGCCCGGCGAGAACGCCCAGTCGCCCAACACCTCGTCCGTGTGGGCGCCGGGCGGCGCGGGCGACCGCCGGATCGCGCCCGGGGTGCGGCTGAACCGCGGTGCGGGCGCGGGCTGCACGATGCCGTCGACCTCGACGAACGTGCCGCGGGCTCGCAGGTGTGGGTGCGCTGGTGCCTCCGCCATGGACAGCACCGGGGCCAGGCATACATCCCGCCCCTCGGCGAGATCACACCATTCGTCACGGGTCCGCGTGCGGAAGACCTCGGCGAAGCGCTCTTTCGTTTCGGGCCATCCCCTCCGGTCATGCTGGTCCGAAACGTCGTTCTCGGTGAGACCGAGCAACTCCAGCGTCGCTCGCCAGAATCGCGCCTCGTTGGCGGCGATGCTGACCCAGCCGCCGTCCTTCGTCTGGTACACCTGGTACCAGGGCGCGCCGGAGTCGAGCCGGTTGGTCCCCCGTTCGTCGGTCCAGTACCCGGCGGCCCGCAAGCCGTACAACGCCGTCATGAGCGACGCCGACCCGTCGACCATGGCCACATCCACGACCTGGCCCTTCCCCGACGTCCGGCGCTCCAGCAGCGCGGACACCACGCCGAGTGCGAGGTAAAGCGCACCGCCGCCGAAATCGCCGGCCAGGTTCAGCGGGATCACCGGCGGGCCGCCCGCCTCGCCGATCGAGTGCACGACGCCGGTCAGAGAAACGTAGTTGACGTCGTGGCCCGCCGCGCGCGCCAACGGCCCGTCCTGGCCCCAGCCGGTCATCCGGGCGTACACCAGCGACGGGTTGACGGCCAGGCACTCGTCCGGCCCGAGCCCGAGCTTCTCGGCGACCCCCGGTCGGAATCCCTCCACGAGCGCGTCGGCCCGCTCGACCAGGCGGAGTACCGCTTCCACGGCGGCCGGGGACTTCAAATCCATCATCGCGCCACGACGGCTCCGGTTCATCAGGTCGTACCGGGGGTCGATCGGCGCTCCGCCGTCATAGCCGGCGGGCCGTTCGACGCGTACCACGTCGGCGCCCAGGTCAGCCAGCAGCATGCAGCCGAAGGGGGTCGGCCCGACGCCCCCCAGTTCGACGATCCGGACACCCGTCAGCGGTCCACCGGGAATTGGTGATTCTGTCGAATGATCCACACGTCGAATGCTACGCGCGACCGGAAGGTAATCCTATTTCACAGACTCGAAGTGGCGATTCGAGAATTCCGAATTGATTGACTTTCGCGGAGCAGCCTACACTTCCCCGCAATTCCCAACCTGTCGAGGGAGCTGCAAATGTTGCGCGCTGAGCTCTACCCGGGCGTCGAACTCCCCCGGGACGGCCTGCTCAACGACCTTCTCCACGCGGAGTCCGCGCGGCCTGAGGCGCCCGCCATCCGGTTCAGCGACGGACAGACCTGGTCCGTGGGCGAGCTGGCGCGCCGAGCGAGGGCCTGTGCGGCCACGCTTCGTGCACATGGTGTCGATCGCGGCGACCGGGTTGCCATCCTCGGTAGGGGCGATCTTCGGATGTTCGCGTGGTTCTGCGGCATCTACCTGCTCGGAGCGGTCGAGGGCCAGGTCAACACCGACCTGCGAGGTCCGGTCCTGCGCCATGTGATGGACGACCTGGATCCCGCCCTGATCGTCGCCAAACCCGAGGGGGCCGCAGCTCTCGACGAGCTCGGCGGGCATTGGGCTCCGGTCATCGACTTCGACGACGACTTCCCCGCTGAGGGGCTGGCCGACTTCGACATGGTTCCCAGCAGGCCCGGGGACCTGGCAGCGATCATGTACACGTCCGGGACGAGCGGCCCGTCGAAGGGCGTGATGTTGTCGCAGGGCTATTTCTCCAACCTCGGAGCGGTTCTGGCCGGCGTCTACCATTTCGGGCCCGACGATGTGATCTACCACCTCATGTCGCTGTACCACGTCGACTCGCACATGGTCTTGGCCGGCTGCCTGCAAACCGGCGCCGTACTGGCCGTACCGGACAAGTTCAGCGCGTCGCGGTTCTGGCAGCAGATGTCGGCAGTCGGGGCGACAGGCTTTCTCGCCACTGGTTCCATGCTCGCCGCGATACGGAAGAATCCGCCGCCCGACCCATCGTTGCCGCTGAAGGCGAAGTGGGGGCTGGCCGCACCCCTGCCGGAGGACTTGATCGAGTACTACAAGGGGCTAGGAATCACGATCGTCGAGGGCTACGGCCAGACGGAGGCGAACCTGCCGGTCGTGATGCCCCTGGACGCGAGCCGACTCGGGGGCCTCGGAATCGCGTGCAGCGCGTTCGACATCGCAATCCACACGCCGGAAGACCGCGAGGTACCGACCGGTGAACACGGCGAGATCGTCTATCGCCCCAACTATCCCGACGTGGTGACGATGGGCTACTGGGGTCGCCCCGAAGCGACGTTGGCCAACATGCGGGGACTCTGGTGGCACACCGGTGATCGCGGATTCATCGACGATGACGGCTATCTGTACTTCGTCGGCCGGCTCAAGGACTCGCTGCGCTACCGAGGAGAGAACGTCTCCGCGTGGGAACTGGAGCAGATCGTGCGCCAGGCGCCGGGTCTGGTGGACGCCGCGGCCATCGGGGTCATCGACGAACTCGGCGGAGAGGACGAGATCAAGGTCTTCGTCGTACTCGAAGACGGTGCGGCCTTCGACCCCGAAGGTCTATTCGCGTACTGCGAACAGAATCTCGCCCGCTTCGCGGTCCCGCGATATGTGGAGCCGATCAGCGCGACTGCCGTGGTACGGAGCCCTGGAACAGGAGTGATTCAGAAACATCTCCTCCCCACGGAGCACGGCGCACAGATGTCTGACCGTTTGAAGCGAACGACGTAGATTTCCCGCTGCTGCACATACTCCCCATCGAGGAGAGGGCCGGCATGTCCGAAGCAAGCGAGAGTAAGTCCAGGATCTCAATCTCCGCGGTTACCGCTCATTGGCGGATCACAGTACTCGGCACCCTGATCCTGCTGTTCGCCATCGGAATCGCGTACTACTCCACCGCCGTGCTCCTGGATTCCATCGTCGCCCGAACCAGGTACACCACCCCGGAGGTCGGCGGAGCCGTCGGAGTCTGTTTCGCAGTGGTGTGTTGTGTGAGCCCGATCGTCGGGTGGTCGATCGCGAAGATCGGCGCGCGGACCGTGGTGATGACCGGCGGGGTGCTCATCGCGGCGAGCGTCAGCCTTCTTGCCGTGGCCGGCAACGTGATCACCGTCTACCTCGGCTTCATCGGCCTGGGGTTGGGAGCCGCCGCAGGGGGCTACATCGCCGTGTTCGTCATCATCGTCGCGACGACGGGATCGGATTCCGCCAGCGTCATCGGTGTGGCCGCCACCGGTGCCGCGATCGGCGGTGTCATCACGGGCCCGACTCTGTCGGGCGCGGTACACGCGTTCGGCTACACCTCGGCTCTCATAGGGATGGGACTCATCGCGCTCGTCGGGGTATCCGCCCTGGCGATGGGGCTTCCGTCGGTCAAGAACGCGGCGCCGGCATCAGCCGAGGCGGTCGAACCGCTCGACCGGCTCGCTCGCAGATCGCACCTCACCAGCGGCCACTTCTGGGCGTTCACGACCGGGACCTCGATCCTGTTCGGCGTCTCGAGCCTCGTCGAGCTTCAATTGGTGGTCACGGCGTCGGATCGCCGCATCGGGCCGGGCGTGACCGCGTTCACGGTCGGGGTGCTCGTGAGCGTGTTCGTCCGGCTCCTCACGCCGCTGGCACTGAATTTGATATCGGGTCCAGCTCTCGCGCTGGTGCTTTTCGCCATGCAGCTGCTCTCGCTGCTGCTGGTCTTCGTCACCCCTTGGTGGCCCGGCTACTTGATCGGCGCGATGTTGATCGGGGCCTGCGTCGGGGCCGCGAGCGTCCTGGTACCCATCCTGCTCACCGACATCTTCGGCAAGCCGCAGTTCCGGACACTGCTGGCGATGACCTACTTCGCCTCGGGAATCGTCGGCCTCGTCATACCGATCGTCACCGGAAGCCTCTACCAGGCGACAGGTGACTACATCCTCGCCGGCGCGGTGCTCGCCCTCCTGACAGTTGCCGGAGCGGCGGGCATCGGTGTGGTGATGGTCCCGAGCCGCCAACAGACATCGACGAAGCCGGATGTACCGGCCATCACCTGAGGGCCGGCGAACAACAAGATCGGAGCAACAGATGGAACAGACTCTCAGCGTCGAACGTGTCGATACCGTCGAGATCGTCACGATGAATCGGCCGGAGGTTCTCAACGCGATCGATGCGACCATGGTCGCCGAGCTGTCCGAGCACCTGGATCGCTGCGCGGCGGACGACGATATCCGAGTGGTCGTACTGATGGGAGCTGGCAGAGCGTTCTCTTCCGGCTACGATCTTCGCACCTTGGACGACGATGCCACGAGACTCGGGCCGACGAAGATGTTCGAGTACGCGAGATACGTGCACGACTTCGCCGAGAAGATCTGGCGGTTCCGCAAACCGCTGATCGCCGCGACACATGGCTACTGCCTGGGTGGAGCAGCCGAGATCGCCATGCTGTGCGACCTCACGATCACCACGGAATCCTGCGTGTTCGGCGAGCCAGAGGTACGGTTCTCCTCCGCATCGCCGTCGCTCATCCTGCCGTGGTTGGTCCCTCTGAAGATCGCCAAAGAGTTGCTGCTCACCGGCGCCACCATCACCGCGCAGCGAGCGCTCGAGATCGGGATGGTCAACGAGGTGGTGCCGGACGGCGACCTGCGCGCGGCGGCACTGCGGAAGGCCCAGGTCGTCGCAACCGTCTCCCCGCTGTGCGCGCAGATGCACAAAAAGGGCATCAACGATATGTACGAGACAATGGGCTTGCTGAGTTCCATGAGGCATCACAACGTCTTGGCGGCAATGGTGGACGGGACCGCGACAGAGGAGTTCCGGAAGTTCACCGAGATCAGCGAACGTGACGGGCTGAAGGCCGCGCTGAAGTGGCGCGATGACCAGTTCAAAGACCTCGAGAACAACTGATCGCCGCCCCCGTCGTCGCCGTTCGACGACGGGGCCTCTTCAGTCCTCCCGAATTGAATGGAGAACCCATGTTTGCCGTGTATGCCGCCGAACCGAATCCCGACGATCCTCTGGCCGGCCTTGTGATCGGTGAACGGCCGGAGCCAGAGGTCCCGCAAGGCTGGGTCGCCGTGCACACTACGGCGGCGAGCCTGAACATGCACGATCTGTGGACCCTGCGGGGTGTCGGGCTCAAGCCCGAGCAGTATCCGATGATCCTCGGCGGAGACGCGACCGGCAGGCTGACCGACGGTACGGACGTCGTGGTCTATCCGTTGATCGGCGATCCTGGCTGGTCCGGCGACGAGACGCTCGACCCCCGTCGCACCCTGCTGACCGAGAAGCACCAAGGAGCGTTCGCCGACGTCCTCGTCGTGCCGGAGCGCAACGTGCTGCCGGTTCCGCCGGGGATGTCGACGGTCGTGGCGTCGGTGTTCGGCACCGCCTGGCTGACCGCCTACCGGATGCTGTTCACCAAGTCCGGCCTGCAGCCGGGTCAGACGATGCTGGTGCAAGGGGCCTCGGGCGGGGTCTCCACCGCCCTCGTTCAGCTCGGCGCCGCGGCGGGAATGACCGTTTGGGTGACCGGCCGGACGCCGGCGAAGCGCGAGCTCGCCAAGCGGCTCGGCGCGCACGCGACGTTCGAACCGGGCGCCCGCCTGCCGGGACGGGCTGATGCGGTGTTCGAGTCGGTCGGCCAGGCGACCTGGGCGCATTCGATGCGTTCCGTGCGCCCCGGCGGCGCGGTGATCTGCTGCGGCGCGACGAGCGGGCCCGCCCCGTCGGCCGACCTGCAGCGGTTGTTCTTCCTACAGGTCCGGGTCGAAGGATCGACGATGGGCACCCGGCAGGAACTCGCCGATCTGCTGTCCTTCGTCGCGAATGCCGGCATCACCCCCGAGGTCGGCCTGACGCTGCCGATGGATCGGGCTCTCGAAGGGTTCCGCGCAATGAGAGACGGCGAGACCGCCGGAAAGATCGTCTTCACTCGCTGAGTCCACACTGCCCGAGGTCCGCGAGCTGACGTCGCAGCCAGCAGCCGGCGTTCGGTCACGACCGAACGCCGGCTGCGAGTCCAGCACCTGCGCCGATGGGCAACAGTTCCGCCGTCGGCCGCCTACTGCACGACGAAGTCGCGCGGCAACCCGATGGCCTGAATCTCGATGAAGGCATCAAAACCTTCGGGGCCGAGTTCCCGGCCGATCCCGCTGGCCTTGAACCCGCCCTGAGGCGCGTCCAAGCCCGCCGGACTGGCATTGATCTCCACCGTCCCGGTCCGCACGCGACGCGCCAGCTCGATCCCGTGGAAGGGGTCACCGGTGTAGATCTGCCCGTTGAGGCCGTACTCCGAGTCGTTCGCGATAGCGATGGCGTCGTCCTCGTCGTCGTACTCGATGATGGACACGACGGGCCCGAAGATCTCCTCCCGGGCGATCCGCATGGACGGGTCGACCTTGGTGAAGACTGTGGGCTCGACGAACCATCCGCGGTCAAGACCCTGTGGCCTCCCGCCACCGGTCACGACCTCGGCGCCTTCGTCCCGTCCGATCTGGACGTACTCTTCGACACGGCGCCGGTGTACTTCGGTCGCCAAGGGACCGAAGTGAGTCGCGAGGTTCATCGGATCGCCCACGGGCAGCGAGTCGAGCATTCCCACCAGGCCCTGCGTGAGCTCGTCGGCCTTGCGCCGAGAGACCACGATGCGGCTCTTGCTGCTGCACACCTGACCGGTGTTCAGGAACGAGCTCATCCGCAGCGACTGCACGACCGTTTCGATATCCGCGTCGTCGAGCACGATCGCGGCGGATTTGCCGCCCAGCTCCAAGGTGACGCGCCGGATCAGTTCGCCGCAGATCGCACCCACCCGCCGGCCGGCGGCGACCGAACCGGTGAAGGAGACCTTGTCGACCCCCTGATGCCGCACGAGGTATTCGCTCGCTTCCCTGCCTGCCGGAACGACGTTCAGCACTCCGGACGGCAGGCCGGCCTGATCGGCCAGCTCGGCGAGCAAGTACGCGTCCAACGGCGTTTCCGGGGAAGGCTTCAGCACGAACGTGCATCCTGCCAGGAGGCCGTATGGCAGCTTCATCATCGCGGTCAGGTGAGGAGCGTTCCAAGGGACGATCGCCGCGACCACACCCACCGGCTCACGCATCACCCTCGCGAATCCTGAGGGGGCGTCGCGGTACGTATCGAACGGGTACGACCTTGCTTGGTCTATCGCGGCGTCGAGGATGGCCCTGGATCGCTGACTTTGGACAAGCCGGGACTGAGCGATCGGAGCACCCATCTCGGCGGTGCACAGCTCAGCCATGTCCGTTTCCCGCTCGGCGAGCAGACCGCTCAATCGTCGCAGGACCTCGATCCGCTCCTCCAACGGCATCCTCGGCCACGGACCCCGGTCGAACGCGTCACGCGCCGCGGTCACAGCTCGATCGACGTCCGTGGCCGACGCCGACGGAACGCTCGCGATCGGTAGTTCCGTCACTGGCGAGACAACCGTGAGGACATCAGAAGAGGCTGGTGCCACCCACTCGCCGCCGATGAACAGCCGACCGAAATCACCCTGCCACATCTCCGCTTCCGTTCCCTTCGCTGGTCTGCCTTGCCCATCCCCGAAGCGCAGTCATGTCAGGTCGGCGCTCATCAGCTCCAGGGCGTCGGCGACGATGCCGACCATCTCGTCGACGTCCTGCTCCGTCATGACGAGCGGCGGCGAGAACTGGAGGATCGGCGATCCGCGATAGAACGCCCGGCAGATGAGTCCGTGATCGTAGATGTACTGCGGGATGCGCGACGCCCAGCCGGCCAGGAGCTCACGCGGAACCGCAGCCTTGGTCGCCCGGTCGCCCACCAGCTCGATCGCGTAGAACATCCCGGCGCCGCGTACGTCACCGACCATGGGAAACCTGTAGAGCGTCTCGAGCGAGGCACGCAACCTCTTACCCATGGCGTCGGCGTGCTCGCAGAGGCCGTCGTTCTCGATGATGGCGATGTTGGCCAGAGCCGCCGCGGCCGCGACCGGATGCCCGCCGAAGGTCAAGCCGTGCTCGAAGATCGCGCCTGCTTGGAGGAAGGGCTCGGCAACCCGGTCCGACGCGATGACCGCGCCCATGGGCACGTAGCCCGAAGTCATGGCCTTGGCCGTCGTGATGATGTCCGGCTCGTACCCCACCTTGGGAGAACCGAAGAAGCCACCGAGACGGCCCCACGCGCAGACGGTCTCGTCGGCGATCAGCAGGACGTCGTTGGCATCGCAGATCTCGCGCAGACGCGCGAAGTAGACCGGATCCGCCGGCAGGCAACCACCCGCGCTCTGAACCGGTTCCAGGATGACCGCGGCGACGGTGTCAGCTCCCTCCTTCTCGATCAGGCTGCCGACCGCCTCCGCACAGTCCAGCGCATGCTGATGCGGAGACACTTCTGCCCGGTAGTTGTTCACGGCCGGCGCGTGCGCGGTGTTGCCCAGGAGGGGCCGGAACGGCTGTCTGAAGATCTCCACCCCAGTGATCGACAAGGCACCGATCGTCGAACCGTGATAGGCACCGGCACGCGCGATGACCTTGGTTTTACCCGCCTGCCCCCGCAGGGCGTGGTACTGGCACACCAACTTCCAAGCCGACTCGACGGCCTCCGAGCCGCCAGAGGTGAAGAAGACGCGGTTGAGATCTCCCGGAGCCAGCTCCGCCACCTTCTCAGCCAGCTCGACGGCGGGCTTCGTGGCAAAACTCCAGATGGGGTAGTACGCCAGCTCGTTCATCTGCCGATGCACGGCCTCAGCGATCTCGCGTCGGCCATGACCCACGTTGACGGCATACAAGCCCGCCACTCCGTCGAGATACCTCTTCCCCTTGTCGTCCCACACGTGCACACCCTGACCCCGCACGATGGTCGGAATCTCGCGGCCGGCGAAGTCCCCGAGATCCGAGTTGTGCATCCACAGGTGTCGATGTGCCGCAGCTTGAAAGTCGCCCCTAAGCTCAGCTTCCTCAGTCCGATTCACCTTGGCACCTTCTTCTACTCGGAGATAAACGAACAGCCCTGACAATCGGTGAGTGATCAGTGTGCCGACGAGACCTACTCCGGCACGGCTATCGCGCGCGAGTCCGGATCATTTTCCGCGGGGTTGTGCCTGGCCAAGAATCCGCCACCGCACCGGCTTCTCACCACCGGTCCGACGGTGTAGACCAGGATCACGGCGCCCAATGCCACGGCCGCGATCCAGATCGCGGCGTCATAAGGCGCCGGCGGCGGATTGATGACGCCATTCACGTAAATCCCCACGACCGTCACCACCACGACGACGCACGCGGCGAACGAGCCGATCCAGGATCGGGCAGAACGTCCCGGCCCTCGCAGATCGCGAACCAGGAGGACTATCGCCCCGATGGCGGCCAGCAGGTACGAGGGCGTCCACGCATAGGTGAGCAACGTCGCGACGACTGTGAATCCATTGGTGATGTCTCCGACGTCGGCCATGGTGCACACCATCGTCAGAAGACCGAGCGCGGACAGAGTGACAATCGACTTGACGGGCGTGTGAAGACGGGCACTGACATCTGCGATCCTGCGCGGCAGCAACCCCTCGGTCGCCAACGTCGCGAAGACCCGCGAGCCATAGCTGAGGAAACCTATGATGGCGACGAACGCCTCGAAGGCGAAGATGAGATCTGTCGCCTTCGCGAATGACTCGCCAAGGCCCGCCTGCACTGCCAGAGCAGCCGGAGCGGACTGGCCGGAAGCGATCTGCCGCGACGCGTCGGCGAGTCCGGGAACCTGGGCGACCGTCGGGATGATCCACATGATCGCGAGGATCACCGGAACTCCCATGAGCGCCAGTGGAACCGAGCGCTTGGGATCTTTGGTCTCGACCGCCAGCGCCGCGCAGCTTTCGAAGCCGATGAGGAACGCCAGTGCGCCCACCACGCCCTGGAAAACACCGTTCCAGGTCATCCCGCTGAAGTCGAATTGGGAGGACAGACGCAATCCGGTATGGGCCGCGCTGGCGATCGTGATCACCAGAATCGGGGGAACAGCGATGCCGCTCAGGATCAGCGATGTCCGCAGCGACGCACTGAGTCCGATGATCACGATGTAGGCCGAGATCGTCAACACCACGATGTAGATCAACGCCTGTCCCAACACCCCGTTCGCGTGGTGTACGCCGATCGACGTGAGGAAGCTGCCCGCGAACAATCCGCATTGGGCCACGACCGCCGCCAGCATCGCGATGAATCCCAGCAGGAGCGAAGCACCGACGACCCGGCGCCCCCAGGTCCCGAGCACCTCGCCCACATAGGAATACAGCGATCCCGAAACGATGTACCGGCGGGCGAAAACCCGCACTGCGGCGCCGATACAGACCGCCGCCAGCATCGCCACGAGCAGGGACGCCCAGCTCGTCTCACCGACGTAGCCGAAGACGAGAATCGGCACGAGAGCCATACCCGTTCCGGGCGTCATCGCAGTGAGCGCGAACAAGACGAGCCGCGACTTACTGAGATGACCTTGGTCAAGTCCGGCGACCCCGCCGGGCTGCCGCCCCTTCGGTGAAGGAGCAGAGGATTGCATGTCCGCCATGTGCCCCATCCCTGCCATTGGGTCCGCGCCTCGAAACGGGCGCCTTCGGACTGCGATGCCACGATCGCCCGGGAACTGACGCGTCACTTCTCGCGTCGGCCGGCTCTTGCCCCGGCCGGTGAAACCGGCTGCGGGGCCGAGCTGGGCCACTTTAAAAACACTATAAATCGCTTTTAGATGTTGTCAAGACAGCCGAGCGCCGTGCCTCACAACCGCTACAGCTCGGCGGCGACGCGTTCGCCGACATACTTCACGAACCCGCCGATCACCTGTGACCGGACATCACGCTCTGGGTGCCACAGCACTCCGAGCGCCATGGGATGCCGGTCGTGCTCGATGGATTCGACGATTCCGTCCTCCACGCTGTGACCGGTGGCGACGAAACCCGCGCCCAGCTCACCGAGGCATTGATGGTGCTCGGACATGACTTCGAGACGCTCGGCCCCGGCGAAACGGGCCGCCCATGTTCCCGGCTCCAGGCGGACTCCGTGCCGGACGAAAGGCTGCCCCGCGGGCCCCGAGTGATGATCGGCGTTGGGCAGATGCTGTACCAGGGTGCCTCCGGCGGCGACGTTGAGCATCTGCATCCCCCGGCAGATGCCGAGGACCGGGAGTCCGATCTCGAGTGCCCTGCGCGTAAGAGCCAACTCCGACACATCGCGCCGAGCAGAACTGCGGCCGGTCTCCGGCAACCTGTCCCGCCCATAGCACTCAGGGCTGATATCGGAGCCTCCGAGCAGCAGGAGGCCGTCCACCAACCCCAGCACGCTGTCAGGATCGTCTTGGATCCGATCACCGGAGGCGAACATGATCGGCTGCGCTCCAGCAGATTCGAGGGCATCGACGTACTCCTGGGGCACCAGGTGCGCTGTCAGGTCGTAATGGCCGAGCTTGATGTCGTCGAGAACCGCACAGAACCCGATTCGTATGTCTCTCATGCTCGCCTCTCGACTCTTCTCACGCCGCCGTCTTTTCCTCGAACGGATACGGCAGCGTCGGGATCCACCGCTCCCAGGTCGAACGCAGTCGCCCGTCCGCGGAGATGGTCGCGATCGCGTGATCGATGGCCTCGCGTACGTCCGGGCGGCGCTTGGAGACCGACGCCGCCCACTCGTGACGGGTCGGTACGAGGAAGGCCAGTTCCAACGCCGGGTCGTTCTCGACGACCGGAAAGCAGACCACGTCATCGTCGACCATCGCGTCGACCTCGCCGGTGCGCACGGCGGCGAGCAGGTCGGCGAACACGTCCATGGACCTGCTGCCGTCGAACACCACGATCTCCACATCGGCGAATGTCTCGGCGACCGCGAGGTTGGTGCTGTTCCCGAGAGCCGCGATCCGGCGGCCGGCAAGGTCGGCGGGACTCGTGATGCCGGATCCGGCGCGCGCCAGAACACACTCGCCGAACGCACCGTAGGGCCGGCTGAAGTCGACGATCTTCTGCCGCTCTTCGGTGATCGCCTGGGCGATCCAGATCGCGTCGCCGTTACCGGCCTCCAGGCTCGAGTGCAGCTCATCCCACCGGCAGTCGACCCACACGACCTCTCTCCCGAGCACTTCGCCCACGAGCGTGGCCACGGCGGGTTCGTAGCCGTCGAGGCCCCCTTGGTCGTTCCGGGCCCGAATAGGCAACGCATCGGGACAGTCGACCTGCAGCAAGCGAAGCGCTGAGCTGTCGGCGAAACGTGACTCAGTCCTCATATGTCGTGTCCTCCTTGATGTAGAGCGCCTTCAGATCGGAGTAGAAATCCAGCGCGTACTGGCCGCCCTCGCGGCCCACGCCCGACATTCCACGGCCCCCGAAGGGCGCGCTCGCGTCTCGTAGATTGAACGCGTTCACCCAGACGATTCCGGAGCGGATCGCACGGCCCACCCGCTCGGCGCGATCCGCCGAGCGCGTGAACACCATGCCGGCCAACCCGTATCTGGTGGAGTTGGCCAACCTGACGGCCTCGTCCTCGTCGCTGAACGTCTGGATGGTCAGGACCGGCCCGAAGACCTCCTCCTGCACGATCTCGGCGTCGTTCGAGCGCGGTTTGATCAGTGTCGGCTCGTAGAGCAGACCCCCGAGGCTTCGCCCGCCTCGAAGCAACGTGTCCCCCTGGGCGACGGCGCGCTCGACAAAGCCGGACACCCGCGCCAGATGATCCGGGTGGATGAGCGGCGGCACCGTCGTCTCGGGATCGCGGGGGTTGCCGACCACGTGTGCGTCGGTGTGTTTGCCGAGCAATGTCAGGAACTCCGCGGCGACGCTTTCCTCAACCAGCAATCGGCTGCCCGCGATGCACATCTGGCCGGCGTCGTCGTACTGGAACGCAGCCGTCTTGGCCGCCGCGTCCAAATCGGCGTCCGCGAACACGACCAGCGGGCTTTTACCGCCTGCTTCGATGGTGCAGGGGACCATGTTGTTGGCAGCTGTCTGGCCGACCGCCCGGCCGGTCCGGGAGGATCCGGTGAACGAGAGCCGCGTGAGGCGCTCGTCGGCGGCCAGGGCCTCACCGACCTCCCGCCCGAGCCCCTGAACCACATTGAGGACACCGGCTGGAATCCCGGCCTCACCAGCCAGATCCGCGATCATCGAGCAGGTGAGCGGCGCCCACTCGGACGGCTTGAGAACGACGGTGCACCCGGCGGCCAGGGCCGGCGCCAGCTTCCAGGTCGAGATGACGATCGGGGCGTTCCAGGACGTGATGATGCCGACCGGGCCGGCCGGCATTCGCTGCACACGGACCTTGCTTCCGTTGTAGCTCCAACCGGTTTCGGTCTGAGCGAGCGCCATGTCCGCGAACGCCCTGAAGTTCACAGCGCCGAATGCGGCCACGTAGGCGCGGAGCGGCCGAAGCATCATCCCCGCGTCCTCGCACTCCACGATGGCGAGCGACTCCACGTTGGCGTCTATCAGGTCCGCCAGGCGATACAGATACTCCGCACGGCCCCGGGCACCCAGCGCGGCCCAATCGTCGAACGCCGCCTCGGCGGCGCTGACCGCCAAGCTGACCTCCGCAGCGGTTCCGCTGGCCACCTGGGCTATCTCACGCTGATCGATCGGCGAGAGCACCGGAAACGAGTCGGGGCTCGGCACCCTGGCACCATCGATGTAGTGCCACGTCGAGACATTCACCCCACCGACATCGGCGTACGACACAGCGCTCACCTCCATCCTCGGCTGATGACGCCGTCGAAGAGCGGTCTACGGGATCGCATTGAGGTACATCTCCCGGTGCCAGTCCGTGACCGCGGCCATCATGAGCTCCCACTCGTTGCGCTTGCAGGCATCGAAGATCTCGTACAGCTTCCCGGGCAGCGCCTCGCGCACGACCTTGTCCTGGCTCAGGAGATCGAGCGCGTCCGCGAGGGTCTTGGGAAGAAGCCGGGCCTCGCCGTCGGTGCCTTCGTAGACGTTCACCTGCTGAGGCGCCCCGGGGTCGAGCTTGCGCTCGATGCCGTCTCGCATCGCGTGCAGGATCACAGCGTGCGACAGATAGGGATTGACGCTGGCGTCAGCCGTTTTGTGTTCGAGGCGGGGACCGCCGGTGACGCGAACGCTGCACGTCTTGTTGTCGTACCCCCAACTGCTCGTCGATGGGGCGAACGCCCCGACGTCCCACAGACGCGCATAGGAGTTCGCGGTCGACGCCAGGACCGCGGTCATGCCCCTGTCGTGCTCGAGCAGTCCGGCCAGCGCCTGTTTGCCCAGCTCGTTCAGGTGGATTCCCTTTTTCGCCTCATCGGCGAACGCGTTCTTGCCGTCCCGCCACAGGCTCAGGTTGTGATGACAGCCGTTGGCCCACCGTCCCGCGATCGGCTTCGGCATGAAGGACGCGATGAAGCCCGTTTCACGCGCGACCTGTGCGCACACCTGCCGGTAGGTGGTGAGCCGGTCGGCGGTGTCGAAGAAGTTCCCGAACGCGAAGTTCAGCTCCAGCTGGGCGAAGTCCTCGTAGTCCCCTTGGATCATGTCCAAGCCCATCGCCTGCGCGTAGCCCATCACACGTTTGACGACCTCGCGCATCTCCTCCAGGTGGCCGATGTGATAGCCCGGCGCCCACGCGTCCACCTTGAGCCCACCGGTCTCGTCACCTGGACGGAACCAGCTCATCTCCGGCTCGCAGCCACTCATCGGCTCCAGACCGAGGTCCCGCTGGAAGGTCTCGACCTGCCGTTTCAGGTTTCCGCGCGGATCCTGCTCGAGCGCGGCTCCCGGACGATCGCTGAGCGAGCTCTCGTAGGCGAAACAGAAGAAGCGGCCGTACTCCGGATCCCACGGCAGGACCCGGAAACTCGTCAAGTCGGGCATCACCACCATCTCCGCCGAATCGGGATCCGCTCCGATCAGCCGACCCGCGCGGGTCGCGCTCACGTCGGCGATAGCCGCCGGGTGCATGCGCGTGCCGTCCTCGGCGATGCGCCGGAAATGTGCCGCCGGCACCACCTTCCCGAGAACACGTCCGGTGATCGAAACAATATGGAAATAGAGGTATTTCACGCCCAGGCGCTCGATCTCCTTGGCGACCTCCTCGACCTTCGCCGAGCGGCCCTGCTGGTTGAGCTGTTCTTCGAGATCACTCACGGGCATGCTTCCTCCGACGTTTCGACTGGATGCTCCACGGACGATCGGGGCTAGGGGTACCGACGCGCCGGCCGCTGGACCTGCCGGCGAAGGCATGGAACCTCGTCCTCGACACGGGCTGGCCGGGCCCTGGCATCCATCCGCACGCTCACGTACAGATGGAGAACCGTCGATCGGCCGGTGCCGAATAGACCTGCCCCTTCAAGACAGACAAGGTGTTCATTCAGGCACACACCGGCCTGGCCATTCGCAGCGTCATGCTCACGGGCGTCGACCGCAGCCCTACGGGCTCTCTACCCGCGACGTTCGACGGCGGCATACGCGACCCGGGTTAGCCTTCGCGTTTCCATCCGTTGAACTATGGAATTATAGGTTACTGTATTATCGGGGATCGGGCCGGTCAACCCTGGATCTGGTCTCGACGCGGTGCCACCGCGATGAAGAGGTCACGTATCCCGATGACGTGCGCCGCGACCGCGCTTCGACTGCGCTCGGGGTCTCGCGCTTGCAGCGCGCGCACGATCTTCTCGTGGTCACGATCCGACGTGTGGATCATCGCCGCGATCTCCATGTCCGGCGTGAGCCTGTGAACGGCGTTCAGCATCTCGCCGAGTTCCACCTGCAGCCTGACCTCGGCAGTCGCCAGCCGAGCCGAACCAGAGCTCGCAGAGATGGCGATGTGGAACCGCGCGTCGATCTCTCGATAGGTCGCGAAGTCCGCGGCGTTCTTCATCTGGGTGGCGAGCTGACTGACCTGGGCCAGACGGTCGGCACGGGCACGCCTGGCTGCCAGCGCCGCCGCTTCCCCACTGATCGCGACGCGCAGGTCGGCGAAATCGGAAACATGCTCCGGCGTGAAGGTCGCCAAAAACGTCCGAGCCTCGTCGTCCGTGGGAGCGGCCGGGCGCTGACGCACCCTTGTGCCTCCCCCGGCGCCACGCACTGTCTCCACATAGCCGGTCTCCCGAAGGATGGACAGCGCCTCACGAACAACCGTGACCGATACCCCCAACCAGGACGCGAGCCGCGCCTCCGGAGGAAGCCGGTCTCCGGGCTGGAGGATCCCCACCCCGATCCCTTCGGCGATGCGCCGGACAACCTGGTGAGCCAACGCCTCGCCACCGATGGGCGAGTAGACGACGTCGCGAACGACCGACGCGCGTACGTCGGTGATCAAGTCCTGAACGTGGTGGGCATCAGGCATCAGTGGTGCTCCTTCGACAACGGGCGCGGCACGTCAGCCGACAGTGGGCCGGTTTCTGACTCGTCCGATCATCGCCAGCAGAGCCACACACCCTCGATCGAGGTGCGACGCCACGGCTGCTCGCGCATGCTGCGGCTCACGCGCGCGGATAGCGCGGACTATCTCCCGTTGATCGGCGACGATCAGCCTGATGACCTCTTGCTCCTGTGCGGGCTCGGCGATGGCCAGCGTCGCGAAGTTCGACTCCATCTCCAGCACGGCCTGCTCCTTCCACAAGCGCTTGGACCCGGACGCGGCAGCCGTGTTGATGTGAAGCTGGGCATCCAGCCGGACGCACTCGGCATAGCTGGTGCACGACTCGACCGCCATCACCAGTTGCTCGAGGGCCACCACTTGTTCATTGCCGGCCCGCTCGGCGGCAAGCGCGGCGGCATGCGCCGCGATGGCGCGCCGGTAGTCGAACAAGTCCTGGACGTACTCGGCGTTCAACTCGGCCGAGGTATCCGATTCCGATTCGTACCGAGCAGGCGGTGAAGACATGCGTGCGATGAACGTCCCACCGGTACGCCCACGACGAGTCTCCAGGTAACCCGCCCGACGCAGCGCTCCCAGGGCCGTACGCAACGTCATCGGCGCGATCCCCAACAACTCCGCCAACTCGGTTTCAGGCGGTAGCCGTTCCCCGACCTGTAGCAGGCCGGCGACGATCGCCTCCGTCAAGCGCCGCTGCGTCTGTTGCACCAGACTGCCGTCGACGAACGGGGAGAAAAGCAGGTCTCGTTGGTCGGCATGATCTTCCGATCCAGGCGACTGTGATTTCGCTACCATTAGAGGCTATAAGTTACCGCATAGCACTGGCCCGGGCCAGTTCCAGACATTGCGCGACCACGCGGCGCCGATCGGGTTCCTGCCGGCCGGAGGAGGTCGCGCCACCTCCTGCGAACGCGCGCCGCACGCTCGATACCGTTCACCTGGCCGTTCTGGCTTTCGGCCCGCGGCCACCACGCCAGGCAATCTGACAAGGCGACCGGTTCGCGCGCCCGAACCGCTTCCGTTCACCACGAGGGCGTCGAGGGCCCTTGGAGCACTGGGACAGGTTCGCCCCTACCTTTCGAAGTTCGCTCACCTCTCCTGCCGGGCGACTCCAGGCAGCGTGCCCGGCTCGCACCCGACTCGCAGGTTCCCAGGTGAAGGACACGTCGTCGATCCCCCGCAGCCCTTACCCGCCTGCAGAGGCGCCGACCGGCGACGACTCTGCCGAACACCGCCGGCCATCGTCCGGTTGAAAAACCGTAGCATCTACTTCTAGAGTGTTTAGCGTTCCTGCTCCTCAACTCAGAGAGCGTGCTCATGTCACTGGAATCGGCCCTCGCGCCCGACGCGGTCCCCGCGCTCAACGTGACCGACCCGTCCTTCTCGATCACCTCCACCGAGGTCCACGACGCACGGGAACGCAGCTGGTACGCCACCACCCCCTACGGGTTCGCCGTCCTCCGCTACGACGAGGTGGGTCACCTGCTCAAGCACCGCAATCTCCGCCAGGGAAGCGGTGCGTGGCCGGCACTGAACGGCGTCACGGAAGGCCCGTTCGCTCGTTGGTGGGCCAGTTGGATCCTGCACAAGGAGGGTGCCGACCACAACCGTCTGCGCCGCCTGATGAACCCCGCTTTCTCGTCCAAGGTCATCGCCCCCTTGGCGCCCCGCTTTCAGAACCTGGCCGCCGAGCTGGTCGAAGGCTTCCAGCACGGCGAGAGCTGCGAGTTCCTCTCGGAGTTCGCCGAGCCGTACGCGGCGCGAGTTCTCGCGATCATGCTCGGGCTCCCGGAGGACGAATATCCCGTCATCGTGCGGGAGTCGAATACTTTGGCTCTGGCACTGGGTGTCTCCATGCGAAACGACATGCCCAAGATCGAGAGTGCGCTGAGCAATCTCTACGCCTACGCCGACGCCGTGATCGCCGATCGGCGCGCCCAGCCACGCGCGGACTTCGTGAGCGCGCTGACCAACGCGACACTTCCCGAGGACGGACGGCTCAGCGACATCGAGCTCCGCGATGCCATGGTGATGCTCATCCTTGGCGGGTACGACACCACACACCGCCAGCTCGGCCTGGCGATGCAGACCTTCAGCCGCCACCTCGACCAGTGGGACCTGCTCCGAGAGCGACCCGAGCTTGGCAGCCGGGCGGTCGAGGAGGTCATGCGAGTGAACCCGACAGTTCGGTGGGTGACCCGCGAGGTCCTGGAGGACTTCACCTTTCAAGGATTGGACCTGCTGGCGGGCACCACCATCCACCTCTATACGGAAGCCGCCGGCACCGATCCGAGGTCCTTCGACAACAGCTTCGACATCACCGTGGAACGTCAGCCGCACTTCGGATTCGGCGGCGGAGCGCACCACTGCCTTGGACACTTCGTTGCCCGTTCCGATATGAGCGAGGCGCTCACGCTGCTCGCACGCCGGCTGCGCGGCATCCGGATCCTGCCCGGCCAGAGCTGGCTGCCGGACTCCGGAAACACCGGGCCTGTCCGGTTGCCCATCGGCTTCACACTCTCGGACTGACAGCCACGCCGACCAACGGAATCACCAGGAGCCCCCCATGCGCGTCATCGTCGATATGGCCAAATGCCAGGACCACGGTCAGTGCGCTATCGCCGCGCCCGACGTGTTTCGCATCAACGACCAGGGCAGTCTGGAGTACGAGACCTCCCCCGCCGAGGAGGTACGCGACGACATCGAGGAGGCAGCGGATGTTTGCCCGGTGCAGGCGATTCTGGTCGAGAACTGATGGCCGGCCCGCCTCGGATCGCTGTCGTCGGCGGGTCTTTGGCGGGCCTGCGGGCGACTGAGCAGCTGCGGTCCGCAGGACACTCCGGTCCGATCACGGTATTCGGAGCAGAGGCGCACCTGCCCTACAACCGGCCGCCACTCGCCAAGGAAGCCCTGGCTTCCAGCGATCACCAGAGCATTACCGAGCTGGCCGAGCGTTTGCTCCTTCGCCGGCGGGCGAGCACGGGCGACGTCACGTTCCGGCTCGGCGACCCCGTGATCAGCGCAGACCTGGCCTCTGGCACGCTGATCACCGAAGATGACCATTACGCTTCGTATGACGGACTCGTTATAGCCACAGGCTTGCGGCCGCGGAGGCTGAACGTCCCCGGCCCCGCTCTCGGACGCCATGTGCTGCGCACAGTCGAAGACTGTCACCGGATCCGCACTGCGATCGCTCCGCCGAGAAACCTGCATGTCGTGGTGGTCGGGGCCGGCTTTGTCGGCTGCGAGGTGGCCTCGACGCTGAGCAGCCTCGGTCACACCGTGACCATCGTGGAACCCGCCGGCCCGCCGATGGTCCGAGTGCTCGGGCAGATCGTCGCCGACGCCGTCCAGCGCCACCATGAAGGGCACGGCGTCCGATTCGTCACCGGGGGTGAAGTCGCGGGCTTCACCGGTGATGCCCGGATCGATGGCGTCGCGCTGAGCACCGGCGAAGTGCTGCCCGCGGACCTCGTCGTCGAGGCGATCGGCTCGGCCTGCAACGTCGAGTGGTTGCAGGGGAACTCACTCGACCTCCGCGACGGCGTACTGGCCGGAAACGACCTTCTCGTCGCAGGGACATCCCGAACGGTCGCGGTCGGCGACGTCGTCAGATTTCCCAACCCGTTGTTCGACGACATCCCTCGACGAGTAGAGCACTGGTCGATCCCGGGAGACACCGCAAAACGCGCTGCCGGAACGCTGCTGTCACTTCTCCGGGACGAGCCACCTGACGTAGTCCCCTTCGCCCCGATCCCGTCGTTCTGGAGCGACCAGTTCGGACTCCGGTTCCAAAGCTACGGCTCACCCGGGCTCGGCGATGAGGTCGTCGTCACGGAAGGCGACACCGCTCATCTCGGCTCCGGGCTACTGGCCACGTACCACCGCTCAGGACAGCACGTCGGAACGCTCGCCCTCAACCTGAGTCCAGCTCGCCAGCGCGAGCTACGGTCCGCATTTGTTCAAATCGGTTCGACAGCATGAGGTTCCAATCCAGTTCGAGCATTGTCGCCCACGCGGCACGTCGACTCTTTCAACTCGACCGTACATACGGTACAGTCCCAAGAATCCGCTCAACCATCGAGGCCGACTAGAAGTCAGGACAGCCATGGTCACTGAGAGGCAACAGACGACAGTTGTAGTACCCCCCGCCGATTCGCCGGCGACAACGCGACCCCTGTCGCCCGCGAGGGCGATTTCCCTAGGCGTGGTGGGAATGCAGTACGGGCCTTTCATGGGAGTATTCGGCGCGTACTCCATGGCATACGCGGCCGGTGCGCCCGGACTCGAGCTCCTGACCACCATCGTCCTGTTCATCTGCCTCGCGAAGGTCGTCGCGTACTTCGCCGCGCGACAGGCCGGTACCGGCGGAATCCTCACGTATACATCCACGAACACCGGTTACGTCTCATCCTTCGTCGCAACCGCCGGACTGTTCACCGGATACATCGCGATGATCGGCTCCACCGTCACCGCCACCAGCGTCTTCGTCACGGGCGTGCTGTACAACATGGGATTCGAAAGCGCCACCCAGGGCGGATGGCAGATCGCAATCCTGGCCCTTATCGCGGTATCGACGACAACCGTCTGCTACTTCGGCCTCGACGCGTCCTTCTGGGTCTCGGCAATACTCGGCCTGACGTGCATACCGGTCATCGCATGGCTGCTCATCCAGTACGCGGCGCATCACGGCATCCACATCGCACCGTTGTTCGATGTATCCCATTTCAGCCTGAGCACCTCATTGGCCGGCATGGTCTTCATGTCGTCGGCGTTCATAGGATTCGACGGACTGGCGACGCTGGCAGCGGACACCGCTGAGCCGCGAAAGAATATGCCCCGAATCCTGTACGCGACAGTTCTGTTCGGCGCCCCGATGCTGGCGATCAGCCTGTTTCTCCAGTGGCCGATCGCGAACACCGACGCCTTCGCCGCAGGCGAGACCGCGTCCTCAATCATGGCGAAGCAGGGCGGCGTATCGTGGATGGCAATACCGATCGACGTGCTCATCAGCGCCAGCATGATCGCCGCGGCCATCGCCTTTCTGAATTTCGCCGCCCGCATGATCGCCACAATGGGTGATATCGGGCTTCTGCCTCGTTCGCTGGGCAAGCGAAGCGAACGCGATGGTACGCCACGCCGTGCGACCATCGTGGCGGGAGCTCTTTCGCTCATCGTCCCGATCGGTGTAGCCCTCCTCGTCGGCGGAATACCGTCGAACGCGGTCGTCTACCTGGCAGCCGCGATCGGCTATTCGTGGGGCATCGCATACATCGTCGTCGCGATTGTCGCAGTGCGGGTAGTCGCCCGCAATTGGCGGTCGAAGTGGGGAGTCGCCGCGGCGGCCGTCGTCTCCGTCATCGGCTTCGTCGCGTTCGAGATCAACGGACTACGCCGGGGCTTCACATCGGCCGACGCGACTCAAGCATGGATCTGCGTCGGAGCCACTGCCGTTCTCACCGGGGTCTTCCTGCTTGTCCGGAAGCGCAGCTCGTACGACATCGATGTCACGGCTATCGACGGTGTCGAATAGAAACCGAACACATGCGAGATCCAGAAGGCAGGGAGCAGAGAATGAAAAACGAATCCGAACGATACGATGTCATCGTGGTCGGCGGAGGTTTCGCAGGACTGGCGGCGGCCCGCGATATCGCTGAGCGAGGGCGTTCCGTCTTGCTCCTGGAGGCACGTGACCGCTTCGGCGGCCGCACCTGGACTGACAAGGTGACGCTCGACGGCCACGAACTGAACGTCGAGATCGGCGGACAGTACGTCAACACCGACCGGCAGCTGTACTTGAAAGCCGAACTGGACCGATACGGAATCGGGGTCCGCTCCGGCCCCACACCGCAGTCATATCCGACACTGCTCGCCGGACACCATCTTCCCGGCCCGGTACCCGTTCCCACCAGCGAGATGATCGACCTGGAGCGGGTCGCATTCCAGATCATGACCGACTGCCGCCGGTTGCGGGTCGGAATACCGCTGGATCAGCAAAATGCCCAAGATCTGGACATCCCTTTCTCGGAGTATCTCGATCGGCTCAGGCTCCCGGCAGCCACCCGTGGCTACATGTCGTACATAGCCGGCGCCTGCGGAGGCATGCGCGCGGAAGAACTGTCCGCCCTCCTGGTTCTCTTCCGGTTTGCCGACGCCGGCTACAGCGCGCTTGCCTTTATGGACGAAGCATCCAGCTCCATCGACGGTGGATCCGGACTTCTCGTCGACGCGATGACGGCGGATTCACGAGCGGACATGAGGCTCAACACCCCGGTCGCAGCCATCTCCCAGGTCGGTGATGGTGTTGAGGTCGTATCCCGAGACGGCCACGTCTTCTCCGCCGAGCTGGCGATCGTCGCCGCCCCTCTCGCCTGTTGGAAGGACATCCAGTTCAGTCCGTCACTCAACGAGCACAAAACCGAGGCAAGCGCAGAGAATCACGCTTCACGGGAAGCCAAAATCTTCATGCAGGTGCGGAACGCTCCACCTTATCCGCACAAGATAGCGGACATAGCCGATACCAACGGCGGATACGCACTCTCGACAGTCACCGATCTGGGTGACGACGGCCAAATCATGCTCGGCTGGTGCGTTGACGTGCCGGACGATCCTTCGTCGTTCGACTACACCCGAAAGGGCGCTGAGCGCTTTCTCGGCGCGATCCTGCCGGATGCCGAGCTCGTCGATTTCTACGCCTACAACTGGGTGGCAGACGAGTGGAACGGAGGAAACGGCCATTACGTGGCTTTCAGAGCAGGTCGCCTCAGCAAGTCCCACTCGCACTTGAGCACCTCCGAAGGACGGATCCATTTCGCCGGCTCCGATGTCGCGATCTCCGCACCGGGCTGGATCGAGGGCGCGTTGGAGATGGGAGCGAAGGCCGGCGCCGAAGTCCTCCGAGACCTTGATCGGATCGATCGGGAACGACGGGCTCTGCGACCCGTCCACGAGGGTTGAGATCTCACCCTTGAAAGACAGTCCCAAAGCCACCGCGGAAGGCAAGGCCGAAGTGAATCGCGAATTGCTGAACGTCATCGACGGCACGGCTCGCCCGGCACGGGCAGGTCAATGGAGCGAACTGGTCGACCCCTCGACCGGTGAGGTCTGCGGACGTGCCGCGCTCTCGCGCGCCGCGGATGTCGAGGAAGCGTTCGCATCCAGTCTGGCTGCCGCTCAAACGTGGAACCGCACTACCCCTGGGCACCGGCACCGACTTCTTGAACACCTGGCGGCACAGGTCGCGGCACGCGCGGATGAGTTCATCGACGCGGAGTGTGTGGATACAGGTAAGCCGCGGACCAGGCTAAGAGACCACGAAATTCGTTCGGCCGTCGAGGACATACGGTACTTCGCAGCCGCCGCGAGGTCTCTCGAGGGCAGGGCATCTGGGGAATACATGACGGGCCACACCTCGGTGATCCGCCGGGAGCCCATCGGGGTGGTCGGCCAGATCGGGCCGTGGAACTACCCGTTGATAATGGCCGCGTGGAAGATCGGCCCGGCCCTCGCCGCCGGAAACACGTCGGTGTTCAAACCGGCGGAGACAACTCCCTCGAGTGCGGTCCTGCTGGCTGAGATCGCCGCTGAAGTCTTGGGTCCAGGCGTCCTGAATGTGGTCACAGGCGACCGGGAGACCGGCCAGGCCATCGTCGAAAGCGCGGTTCCCGGCCTGGTCGCACTCACCGGATCGGTACGCGCCGGACGAGAAGTGGCGGTGGGCGCCGGCGCCAAACTCACGCGTGTCCATCTCGAGTTGGGCGGCAAGGCGCCGGCGATCGTCGCGCCCGACGCAGACCTCGGGTCGCACGTTCCTGCGATGGTTCTGGCTGCCTATTTCAACGCGGGGCAAGACTGTACTGCGGCGACACGGTTCATCGTCCACGCTTCGCGCTACGACGAGTTCGTAGAGATGTTCACCAACGTCGCGACCCGCCTCCGCGTAGGTGCACCATCCGAGCCCAAGGTCTACTACGGTCCCCTGAACAACGCAGCCCACCTGGAACGTGTCGAGGGTTTCCTGGATCGCTTGCCACCGCACGCAACAGTTCTGCTCGGCGGCAAGAGGGTGGACAGGCCCGGCTTCTTCTTCCCGCCAACGGTCGTCGTCGACGTGCGCCAGGACGACGAGATCGTTCAGGACGAGGTCTTCGGCCCTGTGGTGACCGTGCAGTCATACCGGGATGACGAGGAGGCGCTCGCCCTGGCGAATGGAACGGCGTACGGACTCGCTGCATCCATTTGGACAGACTCCCTGAAAACAGCAAGCTTCTACACTCGCGAGCTCGATTCGGGATGCGTTTGGGTCAACTGCCATCTTCCCACAGTTCCCGAAATGCCCCACGGCGGCTTCAAAGACTCCGGCTACGGCAAAGATCTCTCCATCTACTCGCTCGAAGAGTACACGCGCATCAAACACGTCATGACGTTTGCGGACGATCCTTACATTCGCATTCACGAAGACGGATCGGTCGTCATGTGATGGCTGCTCCCACAAGATACGGAATCCTTACGGGAGACCAACTGGTTCGGCCCTGTGCAAGGGTCGCGTACATCCGAGGCGGGCGGTCATGACATCCAACCGTTCCGAGGCCTGGTACAGGTCCCGCTCCCTTTGGCTGGATGAAGTCGACCTCGGAGCCCCGCGCATTACGCTGTCAGGTGACGTGCATGTCGACGTTGCGATCATCGGTGGAGGCTTCACCGGTCTGTGGACCGCGTACTACCTCGCCGTCGCCCGTCCGGGACTACGCATCGCAGTCCTGGAGCGCGAAATCGTGGGATACGGCGCCGCCGGCCGCAACGGCGGATGGGTCGGAGCGGGGATCGCTGGGAGTTCGGCCGTGTACGCGGCAAAGGCCGGTTGGCAGCGCACTCGTCTTGCTTCGCATCTGACGGAGCAGGCCGTGGATGAAATCGGTGCTGTGGCGGATGCGGAGGAAATCCCCTGCGACTATCTGAAGCGCGGGACGCTGACCATCGCACGAACCACTCCACAGTGGCAGCGACTGCAAGCCGAGGTAGATCACGCAAAGACGACGGGCATGCTGGCTCCAGGCGTGGAGTTGCTGTCTCCGGAGCAGGTCCGGGACTACGTCGCTGTCCCAGAAGTCGTCGGTGGCGCGTTCACACCGCACTGCGCTCGTGTCCAGCCTGCGCAACTCGCCCGCGGGCTGGCAGCGGCATGCGAACGTCGCGGGGTGTCCGTTTACGAGCACACGGAGGCGACGAGTGTGCACTCAAACACCGTGGTCACAGCCGGCGGTGTGGTGAGAGCCTCGTCCGTGCTGGTGGCGACTGAGGCATGGACGTCGAGGTTCGCCGGTCAGCGACGTCGGTACATGCCTCTCACTTCGATGATGGTGGCCACTGCCCCGCTGACCGCTGAGCAGTGGAAAGCTCTCGGATGGCCGCCCGGACTCACCATCCGCGACCGCAGGCACCTGTTCTTCTATGCCCAGCGAACCAGCGATGATCGTATAGCGATCGGCGGACGTGGCGCCCCGTACGCTCTACGAGATCCGCTCGGCGAGTTCGACTCTGCTCAGTCGGACAACACCGCCATCTGGGATCGGCTGATACGAACCCTGCATGAGCACTTCCCCGGCACAGAGCAGCACACCGTCACTCATCGCTGGGGAGGAACACTTGCGGTACCTCGCGACTGGTCCATGGGAGTGCGCTACGACCACAGCACAGGACTCGGCTGGGCAGGCGGATATTCCGGTCACGGGGTTGTCGCGTCCTATTTGGCCGGACGCTCACTGTGCGACCTTGTCCTTGGTGTGAATTCGCCGCACGCCGACGCTCCTTGGGTCGGTCACAAGTCGCGTCGATGGGAACCGGAGCCGCTTCGCTTTCTCGCTGCCAATGGCATCGTCCGCGTTCTTGATAGCGCAGACCGTCGCGAAGACTCCACGAACCGCGCGGCCTGGCGAGCCAAGCTCGTGAAGCCGTTCATGCCGCCGGCTTGAGCAAGTCCTGCGATGCGCGCTGTCGCGGGCGGAGGACGTCGCAGCGGCACATGCCTCGGGTGTCGAGCCGACGGCGAAGTGGAGTCGGACCACGCCAGGTGAGCGTTCGCTTTTACAGACACGGCTGGCAAAGGATCTGTCCATGTACGCGGTCGAGGAGCACAAGTGGATCAAGCACGTCATGACGTTCACCGAGGATGACTTCGTGCGACGCGGCGACAACGGGCAAGTCGTCTACTGACGGCTCCCGACATCGGCGCTCCCCGCCCTGCGACGCCCCTGTGCGGCCAGGACAGGGCGGGATCAAGCGAGAGATCACCAGAGCGGGGAAGTTGGCAGCCTGACGTGGTGGAGGCGACAAACGCGGCTGCCGGGGGCACTCGGCAGCGAATCATTCGTGCCGCGCTGGTCATCGCGTTACGGGAGGGCCCCGCGTCCGTCACCGTCGACGCCGTGATGAACGAGACAGGGCTCAGCCGCGGTGGTGTGACCCACTACTTCGCGTCGCAGCACACGCTCCTCAAAGAAGTCCTTGCGGCCAGTCTGAGCAGTTACACGAAGCGGCTCGGCGCCGACGACCCCGCGCCGGACGAGGCCGACAGGACCGCAGCCTACGCGTCGGCGACGTTGGACCCCGACAGCCTCGACCGTGTCGCCCTGATGCTCGGCCTGGCCGAGGCGCCGGCCCTGCTCGGCGAGTGGATCGCGCTGTACCGCCGACTGGACGACGTCGAGAGGGGGTCCAGCCGGTCCCGGGCCGACATCCTCCTGCGCCGACTCGCGGTCGACGGCCTGTGGTGGACACGCGTGACCGACCCCAACAGGTTCACACCGGAACAGTTCGCGGCGCTCGTCCAGGGCGCCATGGGCTGGAAACCCAGTCGCGACGCGCTGCCTGAAGCGGTCCAGGCGTGAAGGCCAAGCAGCGCATTCTCGACGCCGTCCCGGTGATCGCGACGACGCGGGGCTTGTCTCACGTGACGCTCGCCGCGCTCAAAGAGGAGTCAGGCGTCAGCAAGAGCGGCATCCTGTACCACTTCGGTTCCAAGTCCGACATCGTCCAGGCACTCATCGATCTGATGCTCAAGCACGGGTCCGAGGTCGAGGCCATCGGTGATGACCCGGGGTCGGTGCGCCGGCGCGATCTCACCTACGCACAGTGCACCTTCGACCCGGCCTATTCCGCCATCCCGCTTCCTTGGGCCTTGGCCATCACGACGGCCCCGGAACTCATCGATGAGCTTTCCCGACAGGCCCGCCGAATCGACGCGCTAGAAGCCGATCTTCCACACGACGAATGGGTTTCAACGATGCTGACCCGCTTGGCCCTGGACGGCTTGTCGTGGAGCGACCTCATCGACAAGCAGCGTTTCACCCCTGAGGAGCGCGACGAGTTGTTCACTGTCCTCGCCGGCTGCCCCGAGAATCAGGTCCACCCCTAGCAAGACCGAGCACATGGTGCCGAGAAAACGGTGCCCGGCTCATGCCACAGGCCGAGCCGCCAAGCCCGGCTCTCCGTCCGCGACGATCCCGAACCGGAGCCTGGCCGCAGGTCAGCCGGCATCGGGGTATCAAGCCGCAGTATCCGTGGGCCGGGCTCCACCCGGTCGCACACGCTCCGATTTTCACCAAAACTGTACCGTACATATGGTACGGTTTTGGCAAGGGTTCGCCTGCCCCTGCACCACCGGCCGAGCGGTCCAGGTGCCTGAATGATGGGAGATGACCGCATGTCCTCAACCCACGCCGACGTGGTCGTCATCGGGGCCGGGCTCAGCGGCCTGGTGGCCGCTCGCGATCTCCGTGGCGCCGGGCGGACAGTTGTGCTGTTCGAGGCCTGCAAACGGCCCGGCGGGCGAACGTTCGCCGATGAACTTCCCGGGGCCGGCCTGCGGGTCGAGATGGGCGGGACGTGGATCCTGGAAGAGGACGAACCCGCCGTCGTGGCCGAACTGGAACGGTACGGACTGGAGATCGAACACTCTCCGGAGCCTGAGCGGTTCGTCTTTCGGCACGCCGGCCAGCTGTCCGATGCTTCGCAGCCCTCATCGAGTCAGGTACGTGAGTTCGCGGCGGCGATCCGAAAGACCGCGGACAGCGGCGCAGGCGCGACAGTCCAGGACCTGCTCGACGGCCGCGGGGTGGACGACGAACTGAGCACATGGATTCGAGCCTGGACGAAGTATGTCTGTGGCACGCGGCCGGAGAACGTACCGGTCGCGGTATTCAAGGACGTGCCCATGGAATACCTCGCCGCCATGGACATGTACAGCGCCAAGATCCGCCGGACCACCGACGCTCTGGTCGCAGCCCTGCTCGCGGACGCGGGAGTGAAACCGCGGCTGGGCGAACCGGTGGTCGAGATCGATCGCCGCGGCGAACTCCTCGAAATCGTCACAAGCCGACGGACCGTGACCGCAGCTGCCGTCCTGTTGGCGACACCGGTCAACACGTGGGCCGACATCTGCGTGACGCCCGCGTTCGACGGGGACAAGAAGGAAGTGGTCGAAACAGGGCACTGCGGCCGGTCGACGAAGGTCTGGATCGTCGCCTCGGGACTGGAGACGACCGTGCGCACGGTCGACCCGGATGGCGGCTTCTCATATCTGCGTACCGATCGCCTGCTGCCGGACGGCCGCTCCGTGCTCGTCGGGTTCGCCTGCGAGAACGAGCTCGCGCAGATTACGACCGCGACAGTACAGGCCTTCGTCGACCGCGTGCTGCCAGAGGCCGAGGTACAGGCCGTGCACAGCTTCGACTTCAACCGGAGTCCCTTCTCCAAAGGCTCGTGGGCGAGCTACACCGCGGGTGTCGACCCCACTCGCTACGCGGTCGCCGAGCCGCCGCTATTCTTCGCCGGCGCGGACATCGCCGAGAACTTCGGCACCATCGAGGGCGCCGTGGTGAGCGGCGCCGAGGCCGCCCGGAACATCGGCCTCCATCTCGCGCAGAGTGAATCCCGGCGCTGACGACGAGACGACGGCAACTGCCCGCTTCGGCTTCTACCGAACCGTCAGCGTGCCCTGACAATGGCAAAAACACGCAGCTCCCGAGCTACAGCCAACCCGATCGGCGTGCCGATGATCTCCTGAAAGCCGGACTCTGCACGACGCGACAGCCGACGACCGATCCGGCTCGAATCGCCGACCATGTTCTTGAGATCAGTGTGTTCCCAAGAGCGGTCGATCGCGGTCCGGAGGGTGGGCGAATCGGGAGCGAAGCGCCCGGGCTCGGCCCGCGCGGCGTACGCCGCAACGGCGGCGCGGCGGCAGCGCACGGGACCGCGAGGCGCGGACGTCGGACGCCGGCAAGCGCGGATCTGGCAGGCGGGCTACGGCACAAGACTCCGACGTAGAGGAGGCGGCTACGGCGTCCCTGGCCTCGATGCTTTGTCCGCAATGGACTGTAGATCAGTCGGCACCGCGTTCGTGGAAGACGTCAAGGCAGACCGAATCTCGTCGAGCACGTCGAAGACTTCGACGGAAGCCCGGAGCGGGTGCCACTCGTGCTCGGTGTCGCCGCAGAGGATCGCCTCAGTCACGGCGCGGAGCATGGGCACGTAGCCGTTACCCTCGCGGTCGAATCGCGAGACCTCGGGCGATGAGAAGACCGCGCCGGTCAGTGCGCCGTCCGTGGCGTGGGTGGCGAACTGGGAGGCCCTGATGAACGGCGCGGGGATCGTGATCCACCCGGCGGTCCCGCTCACCGAGGCGGTCGGATCGATGAACTCCACCATGGATGCAGCCAACTGCGCGACCTGTCCCCCGTCGTACCGCAACGTCACGTAAGTCGTCAGGTTGACACCGTCGGACCGGATACGACCGTCAGCGGTGACTCCGTCGGGTGCGCCCAGCAGTTCCAGCGCCAGCGTCACGGGGTAGATGCCCTGGTCGAGCAGGGTACTGCTGGCCCGCTCGGCAGACCAGCGGGGCGAATCCGCGGCCCCGAACGGCAGCCCGAAACAGCCGCGGACGGTGCGGATCTCACCGATGCGACCGGTGCGCACCTGGTCGGTGAAGGCCCGGAAGGCCGGATTGAACTTCATCCACATCGCCTCCATCGCGAACACCCCCTGCCGGTGTGCCGCTTCGGCGATCTGACGGGCCTCAGCTGCGTTCACCCCCAGAGGCTTTTCGACCAGGACATGTTTGCCCGCCGCGATGGCCTGCAACGCCATTGGGGCGTGGAGCGCGTGTGGTGTCGCGATGTAGATCGCATCGATCTGCGGATCGGCCACCAAGTCGTCGAGGCTGTCGAACGCGCGCGAGAAGTCGAATTCGTCGGCGAACGCGCGAGCCCGCGCCACGTCCCGGGAAAGCACCGCCGCTCGCCGGGCTCCGGGAACGGCCGCGAAATCCGAGGCCACCTGCCGCGACACGTCGCCGGTCGCGGCGATCGCCCAGCGAACCTCGCCGAGCGGACGGGGGTCAGGCATTCTTCGTTCTCCTGATCGTGACAGTGGCAACGCCGAGTCGCGGAGTTGTCGTTACCGAGTACTTGTGAAGTATGAGGTAAGCTACCGCAAGTCTCACGACGCCGGAAGCAGACCGACAGAAGATGTCCTGGTGCGAAGGTCCCTTGGAACATGGCTGACGACGCCCCGCCCTACCGCCGCGATCGGCGCCGCATGCCGGCCGCCGAGCGGCGCCGACAGATTATCGAGGTGACGACGCGGCTGATCTCCGAGCGAGGCTTCTGGGGTTTGTCGACGCAAGACGTCGCCGACCGCTGCGGACTCACGGTCCAGGGCCTGCTCCACCATGTCGGTTCCAAGGAGGGGCTGCTCGCGTCAGTCCTGGAGCAATCCGAGACCGAGGACGCCTTACAGCTGGCCACACAGCTCGGCGCGGGCGTCAATCCGGCAGACAGCGCGGCGGGAAGCGCAGGGCAGCCGATGGTCGATCTACGACAGGTGTGCGCCGCGATCGTCAGCCGCAATGCGACGCAGCCGGAGATCGTCCGGCTACAAGCGGTGCTCGCAGCCGAATCGCTTGAGCCACGTCATCCCGCCCACGGGTATTTTCTCGCCCGCCACCGACGAGCGCTCGCCGGCCTTGCCGAGTTGGCCAAAACCATCTCCGCCCAGCCGCAATCTCTGGCCCGCCAGATCCTGGCCACGATGGACGGCTTACAGCTGCAATGGCTGCGCGATCCCGACTCCGTCGACCTGGTCAAGGAATGGACGGCCGCATCCGAAGTCATCTTCGGACAGGCAGGACAACAGACATCAGCCTTCCCCCCTGAATAGGCGCTCTGGCATCGCTTCGAAGACCCCGGAGCAGTAACTATTCGAAGCTCTTGATGTCTGATCGGAATCGACCCGATACCCGGTTACCAGGTATGATCGAGCATCAGTGTGAACCGTTTCGCGGAATCGCATGCAACGCGATGGCCAAGCGTTCGATGAGGGACATCAGACCGTGATGATGGTTGACGAACATAGAGAACTACGATCGGCCGTGCTCGACGAGGATCTCGTCGAACTCGACAAGGAACTGTCGGCGTTCTTCACTCTCGTCATGCGGGCCCGCATGAGGAATCCCGAGATCGGCATGATGAGCGTCCTGTCTGCCGTGGCCACCCACGGCCCGGTACGCCTGAGCAAGGTCGCAGAGCACGTGGGGCTCGACCCGTCCACCGTGTCCCGCCACGTCCAGAACCTGGAGCGGGCAGGATTCCTGGCGAAGGCCGCCGATCCCACAGATCGTCGAGCTGCGAAGCTACACGCGACGGACGCAGGCGTGGCTCGACTCCAAGAGGCCTGGCGGCGACGGGCGGCAGTCATTCGTGACGGGCTGTCCCACTGGGCGCCGGAGGATCTACGGCTGTTCAAGGTCCTGCTGGAACGATTCGCTGACGACGTTGTGAAGTGAAGTCACCGTTACGGTGGGCACAGAGGCCGACCGCTGGAATTGATGCCGCCGAATGTTCGGCCTGACAGCGATGATGTCACTATGACAATCACCTTCCGGATCCCGGCGTCCGGCACGGAGCTCGTGGGGTTCTCGTACTCGCCGTCGATGGAGGCGGTGTTGAGTCTCCATGTTCTGATGGAACCCAAGCATCATCCCGTCCAGCACGCCTGGGTGCGGGCGATGCGCAAGCTGTCGCCGGCACTCAAGCACGAGATCAACGCGCTCTCCTTCGCCTTCCGTACCTATTTTCCAGAGTTCTTCTTCCCGTCGCCGACGGGTGAGCTGCTCAGCTTCGAGGATGAATTGCGGCGACTGCGCTCGGCCGACCCGGAACTGGTGCAGCTGGAGTTCGCTGTCGCACTCGGTGCTGAACCACTGGGAGGCGGATCCGGCAGGGACACAGCCGTCATCGGTAAACCCGAGGTCCGCCGCCGGCTCGGCGAACAAGCGGTGGCCGCAGGCGATCAAGGCCTGGCCAGGATGCTGCTCGACGATCCGGTCGCATTGCTGGAACGGTTTCTGGGCATGGTGGAGCGCTACTGGGAGGAGGCGTTCTCGCAGGAGTGGCGGCGGATCGAGCCGGAACTTGCCAAGAGTGTCATCGAGGCCGGACGCCAGGTCGCCGAGGGCGGTCTGTACACGCTGTTCCGTGGGCTGTGGCCAGAGGTACGCAGCGATCCCAAGGCTGGGCGGCTCTGGCTGGACCAACCGCACGAACACGAAGTCGAGATCACGCCTCAGCAACCGCTCGTCCTGGCGCCCAGCGCCTACGTGTGGCCGCATGTCCGCGTCAACTGTGACGGTCCTTGGCCGCTCGGCCTGGTGTTTCCCGCCTCCTCCATCGTACGGGAGGCGCGCCCGCGTATCCCTCCGGCGCAACTGACAGGCATCCTCAGGGCCCTGGCCGACGACACCCGCCTGCGCGTCCTGCGCCTGGTGGCCGAGCAGCCACGTAGCACTCAGGAGCTCGCTCCGCTCGTCGGAATCACGGAGGCCGGCCTGTCCAAGCAACTGCGGGTGCTGGCCGACGCAGGCCTGGTCGAGCGCCGCCGCGAAGGCTACTACGTGCTGTACCGGCTGCTGTCCGATCACGTGGCAGCCCTCGCCCCCAGCTTGGAGGCGTTCCTGCACGATGGCGACCGATCTGCCACCGATTAGCATTCCGCTCAATTAGTTGATTATGTGCCTGGCCCGTTCCGACACTGGGCCTATGGCACTCCTGAAAGACCGAGACTTTCTGCTCCTGTTCGCGGGCCAGAGCGTTTCACGCTTCGGTGACGGCATGTTCACCGCCGCAACCGCCTGGCTGGCCTGGTCGCTCACCCACGATCCAGCCGCGGTCGCGCTGGTGACCGTGGCCGCGTACGCGCCGAGCTTTCTGGTCACGTTTGTCGCCGCCTCCTATGCCGATCGCTACGACCGGCGGCGTCTGATGATCGTCACCGACCTCGTTCGGGCAGTCCTGGTGGCCCTCGCTGTGGGCTTGCTCGCATCCGGGTTGATGAACCTGACCGTGCTGGTGGCGGCAACGGCTTTGCTGGCCCTGGTCGGGGCTCCGTTCGCGCCGGCCCGCAACGCCATCGTGCCGCAGATCGTGCCGGCCGGACTTCTGCAGCAGGCCAACGGGCTGCTACAGGTGGCCTTCCGTGCGGCGTTCTTCGTGGGTCCTTTGGTGCTCGCGCCGATACTCGCCGTGTCATCATTGACGGCGGCCCTGGCGCTCGACGGGCTCACCTTCCTGATCTCCGCCTCCGCCGTCGCGGCCCTTCGCCTCCGCCGTCCCGCTCGCCACGGCCGACAGAGCGGGTTGCGGTCGGACCTGGTCGCGGGGCTAGCAGCTCTTCGGTCCGAGCCGGAAGTGCTGCTCGTGATCGTGACTTTCGTCGTGGCCCTCGCCCTGGCCAGCGGATTCCTGACCGTCGGCCTGGTATCTCTGGTGGGTCAGGGCGGGCAGTACGGACTGCTGCTGGGTACCGCCGGTTTGGCCGAGGTCGCCGGGGCACTGCTCCTGGCCCGGATCGCGATCCGCCGACTCGCCCTGGCCGCCGTGCTGGCGTGGGCGCTGCTGGGCGTCTTCCGGCTTCCGCTCGGCCTGGCCACTTCTCCGATCGTGGCAGCCGCTCTGCTCGCGATGACCGGGCTCGCATCCGCGCTGACCGACATCCCGTTGATCGCCCTGGTCCAGCAGCGCATCCCTGACGACCACCTCGCCAAGGCCCTCGGTCTGTGGGAAGCCGGCATCGCCGGCGCGCTCGCCGTGTCCCCGTTCATCGCGTCGACGACCATCTCGATGTTCGGAGTGAAGGCCGCGTTCATGCTGTCGGGCGCGGCCCTGATCGCGCTGGCCGGCGTCGCCGCCGCGGTACTTCGGCTATCGAACCGACGCCGTCTTCTGCTCCGACATCAGATGATCGATCAAGGCGACCAGGACGTCGCGGCTGACCGGCCGCCGGCGCAGGTCGCCCATCAGGATCGGGACGTTCGGGTCGAGGTCGAGCGCGTCACGGATCTCGGGAACGGTGCGTTCCTGCCGGCCGTCGAAGCAGTTGACGCCGACCACGAAGGGGATGCCGCGGTTCTCGAAGAAGTCGATGGACGCGAAACTGCCCTGCAGTCGCCGGGTGTCCGCCAGAACGACCGCGCCGAGCGCGCCGTGGACCAGGTCGTTCCACATGAACCAGAAGCGTTCCTGGCCCGGTGTGCCGAAGAGGTACATCACCAGGTCGGAGCTGATGGTGATCCGGCCGAAGTCCATCGCGACGGTTGTCGTGTCCTTGGTCGCCACCCCAGCGACGTCGTCGACGCCGACTCCGGCCACGGTCAGGTATTCCTCCGTGCGCAGCGGCGCGACCTCGCTGACCGCGCCGACCATCGTGGTCTTGCCCACGCCGAAGCCGCCCGCGATCAGGATCTTCACCGCCATCGGCGCGGAACCGCCGCGGGCCGCGTCGCGCCCGTCAGAGTCGTTGTAGGCCATCTCGCACCGCCTGAAGGATTGTCATGTCCGGTCTCTGGCCGACCGCGACCGCCAGCGGCGGGCGGGCCGACACCACGCCCCACGTGATCAGGTCGCTGATCAGGATCTTCGTTACCGCCACCGGCAGGTTCAGCACCGAAGCGACCTCGGCCAGGGCCGCCGGGCGGCGGCACTGCTCCAGGATCAGCCGGTGCTCCGGTTCCAGACCGCGGATCGTCGGCTGGTTCTCGGGTGGGGCGAGTGTGGTGATCACCGTGATCAGATTCAGGTCGTCGCGCGCCGAGGCGGTACGGCCGTGGGTGATCGTGTAGGGCCGGACGAAGGAGTCGTCGGGGTCTTCATCGAGGGACTCGTCGGCCCAGTGGTTCACCCACGGTCACCCCCTCCGGTCCCTGCTCGCTTCCGGCCCGCGCCGCAGTGCCCATGTGCTGTCCGACCTGCAGCACCAAGGTGTGCATCGCCACCGCCATGACCTCGGCGTCCACTTCCTGTGCCGCGACCACCGCCAGGTGGGTGCCCCAGCCGGCCGAGCTGATGAACAGCCACAGCTCCGCCAGTTCCACGATGACCTGGTGCACGGTGCCGCCATCGAACATGTCCCCGACACCGCGCGCCAGGCTCTGCTGGCCGGTGGCGATCGCGGCCAGGCGCTCGGCGTCAGCGCGGTCGATGCCGCGGGACTGACTGATCACCAGACCGTCGTCGGAGAGCACGATCGCGTGCCGCGTCCCCGGGACCTGGTCGGCGAGGCGGTCCAGGAGCCAGTCCAGGTCCTGGTTCGTGGCGGTGGTTCGGCGCGGCGCGGAGGTCGGTCCTGTCATCGATGTCATGGTCAGTCTTCTTCCGGGGCCGGCGCGCGGTCCGGCGCGGGATGGGTGGGTGGGTGTTCGTTGTCCGCGGGCATCCGGGCCAGGCGCGACTGGCGTTGGAACGCGCCGATCGACGCGCCGGAACGGGTCGGCTCATGCCGGCGCGCCGGTGTGTCGTGTTCGGGCTGGTACTGACGGGTCCCGTTCTCACGCCGTGGTTCGCGGAGCTCGGTGACGAGGCTGGCCTGACGCACGCGGCGCGGCAGAGGATCCAGCTGCGACACCGCGGTAGGCTCCGGCTCGTCGCTCACGACATCGACCAGCGTCGGAGCAGAAGCTGACGCCGGCTCCGGCGACGGAGCCGGAGCCGCCAGCTCCGACCAGTCAACGCGCTGATGAGGGATGGCCGGTCCGTCGATACGCTCGAAGTGGTCGGCGCTGACGGGCAGGCTCGCGTCGACGAGCGACAGCTGCGGGCCGAAGTCGGAAACGTCCTCGGGCTCGCCGCCGGACTCCTGCTCCGTGGCGACCACGAGATCGGCCGGGACGAGGACAACAACCCGCGTGCCCCCGAACGATGAGGGCCGCAACTCCACGCCTATGCCCAGCCCGGCCGCGAGTCGCGCGACCACGTAGAGCCCGAGGCGCGCGTCATCAGCTTGTGAGACCACGTCCATTCGGGGCGGAGCGGCCATCAAGGTGTTCGCCTCGTCGTACTGGACCGCGTTCATTCCCATGCCGCGGTCTTCGATTTCGATCGCCAAGCCGCGCATCACGCGGGAGGCTGTCACCTCAACGGGGGTCGGTGGCTTGGAGAACGCCACCGCGTTCTCCATCAGTTCCGCCAGGATGTGCACCACCGCTCCGACCGCGCGCTCCGACAACCAGACGTGGCTCTCCGCCTCGATCCGGATGCGGCGGTAGTCCTGGACCTCGCCCTGCGCCGACCGCAACAGGTCCAACAGCGGCACGGGCTTTCGCCAGCGGCGCTGCGGCTGCCCGCCACCGAGGATCACGAGGTTCTCCTCGTAGCGCCGCAGCCGCGCCGTCAGATGGTCGAGATCGAACAGACCCTCGAGCACATCAGGATCCTCATGCCGGCGTTCCATCTCACTCAGGCGCTTCATCTGCAAGCCGATCAGCAGCTGCGTGCGCCGCGCGATGCGCTGAAGCAGCCGCTCGAACCCGCGGTACTGCTCGACCTGCCGCACGGTCGTCTCCAGCGCGCTGCTGCGTGCCGCGTTGAGCGCCCGCCCCAGCATCCCCAACTCATCGGAGCCGTAGCGGATCGCGGGCAGTTCGGCATCCGTGTCGACGGTCTCACCGCGCCGCAGCCGCTCCACCACGATCGGCAGTCTGTCCTGCAGGTCCAGAGCCGCTGAACGCAGTGCGAAGATGCGTCGGCGCAGCACGCCGGTCAACACCAACGTGAGCACGACGACCAAGATGACGCCCACTGCCCCGACAACACTGTTGACGATCAAGTTCACGGCCATCTTGTGGACTTCGACGTTGGTGTCGTTGGTGATCGTCGCCCCGAAGACCTGGTTGAGGCTCTGGAGCTGGGGCGTGATGGCTGCGACGCTCTGCTGCCATTGCTTACCTGTCGCCGCAGGAAGCAGTGTGGTTCCGTCGGCAGCTTGAGGCGTGTTCAGAACGGTCTGCTCGACCTGCGTCCTCAGCTGCCATGCTTGGCCGGCGAACAGGTTGCGATATTGGTCGCCGATGGCAACGGGCAGCAACGGCACGACTTTGTCGTCGTAGATGAACTGCTCAGCGCCGCTCAACTGATCGAGTTGAGTACGTTCCGCGCGCGAAAGCCTTCCACCGACGATGCCCGGGGTGAGAACTGCGTCTTCACGCGAGAGCATCTCAATGCCCCAGACCGAGTCGACCACAGGCCGCACGCGGTAGTTCAGGTCAGCGAGACCCACATCGCTGGAGTTGTCGAACAGCTCCAGATCTGCCGCGATGAGACCGGTGTAGTCGTCGTACGTCTGCTGCTGCGTGGCGGTCCGGTGGTCCACCGCCGACCGGTAGTCGGCGAGGTGCTGCAGTCCTTCGGTGATCTGCTTGATGCCGCTCGCCAATTCCGCCTGCGCCGAACCGGTAGGCGCCTGAAGGGTTGCTACGGCCTTGTCCGTGGCCTGGCGCTGCTGTGTCAGCTTCGCCCCGTAGCCGGCGGGATCGGCCAAAGCTGCCGCGCTCAACTGCCGCTCGGCCTGGAGGCTGCCGAACACCGTGAGGACCGGAGAAGCGAATTTGACCATCGCGGTGTTGTGTTGGCCGGTTGCCCGCCAGTTGTTGAAGAGCTGGCCGGAGTTCAGCGTGACCAGGCCGATCATGGCCGCACTCGGCACGAGGGCCAGGACGAGCAGGACCGCACGCAACGGCACCTGCCGTCGCGTTCCCGCATCCAGAATCCGTTGCCGTTTTGCCGCTCGTGCGTGAAGTGCCACCCGAAGCCCCCAGGAAGCTCATGGCCGGCCGCCGAGCTCGGGGCCGCGTGATGTCGAACGGATACTACTCGCCAGCGGAGTCATCGTTGGCATTTTCAGAGAATTTTATTCTCCTGATTTGAGACCGAGAATTCCGGTTCCCTACGGGTGTGTCACGACTTGTCGCGCCCGCCCAGCGCCCGCAGCCCGGCCGCCGCGAGCAGCGGTACCGCCCGGCCCACCGTCTCGAAGCCGTCGCCCACCGTCAGGCCCCGCAGATGACGAGCGTGAATGCCCTCGGCGATGACTGCGATCTTGAAGTACCCGAGGCCGAGATAGAAGCCGAGCGGACCGAGATCGCGACCCGAGACCCGGGCGTAGTGTTCGGCGAGGTCCCGGACATCAGGCAGCCGGTCGCTCGTCGACGCGGCGGAGCCACCCAACACGGGGTCGAACGCCGGATCGCGGTACACCAGGTGCAGCCCGAGATCTGCCAAAGGGTCGCCCAAAGTGGCCATCTCCCAGTCCACAAGGGCACGGATCGAAGCGGGATCGCCGGGATCGAGAATGGCGTTGTCGATGCGGTAGTCGCCGTGCACGATCGACGCTCCGCTCTCGGCCGGCACCGCCCTCGCCAGCCGCGCGTGCAGTCTGTCCATGTCGGCCAGGGAACGAGTACTGACCCTCTCCCACTGGTCGCGCCAGCGGCCCACTTGCCGGCCGAGGTAGCCCTCCGGACGCCCGAAGCCGCCGAGGCCGACGGCCTGGTACGGGACGGCGTGCAGCTGAGCGAGCGAGTCCACCAGCGCCAGGCCGCAACGCACGATCATGGCGCGCGACAAGGTATGCAGCTCGGCATGGGTCCGGATCACCTGCCCGGGGACATACTCGACCACTGAGAACGGCGTGCCCAACACCGAAGCGTCCTCGCACAAGGCGACCGCGCGCGCCACCGGCACACCGCTGTCTCGCAGAGCCCGAACGACGCGATACTCCCGACCCATGTCGTGCGCCGACGGGGTGAGCCAGCCCAACGGCGGGCGTCGCACCACCCAGATGGTGACACCGTCGGTCACTCGGTATGTCAGGTTGGACCGCCCACCGTGCAGCAGCTCCGCGGACAGCGGTCCGGCCACTCCCGGCCCAGCCGTTCCCAGATATTTCTGCAGGGCATCGATGTCCAAGCCCGCAGGTGCCTCCCCCGCGGCGCTTACTCGGTTGGCCACGTCGGCCCCGAAGTTTCACTGGCTGTGGCCCGCCGCACGTGCCGGGCGATCAAAGCGTAGATGTCTCGCGCCGTTTCGTAGTGTTTGACGTCATATCCATGATCGGCTCCTCGGACGTCGTGGAGGTCGATCAACGCGCCGGCCTTCCGGAGCCGCTCGGCGTACCGACCGGCTTCAGTTTTGAGCCGGTCGTATTCCGCAGTGATGACCAGGGCCGGGGCGATGCCGGCGAGGTCCGCGACATCTGCGGCGTTCGCCGGCGATGCGAGGCGGTCGGTTCGGGCCCGCCGGTCCGGGATGTACGCACCGTTGTAGACCGCTCCCATCCACGGTTTCAGCATCGACTTGGAGACGGCCGACGGCTTGTCTCCGAGCTCGGTCGCGAGGTCGAGCACCGCGTAGTGGAGCACCTGGAGAGCGATGGCTGGGCCACCTTGCTCCAGCGCCTGCCGCGCCACCGCTGCGGCAAGGCTGCCGCCGGCGCTCTGGCCGCCGACCGAGAGCCGGCTGCCGTCCCAACCCTGCTCGGCACCGTGCTGGGCGATCCAGAGGACAACCTCGAACGCCTGACGAGGTGGAGCCGGGAACTTGTGTCGCGGCGCCAGGGCGTAGTCCACATTGATCGCGGCCACCTGCGCTTCAGCGGCCACGAAGCGGCAGAACCAGTCGTCCATCTCGGTCAGCGGCATGACGAAGCCGCCGCCGTGGAAGTTGACGTGGACTGCCGGCGCCTGACCTGCTTCGTCGGCGGTCGGCAGGTAGACCACGACCCTGGCCGGCGCGACCGACGTCGGAACCACCAGCTCGCGGGTATGTCGCGGGAACTCAGGGAAGCGGTCGAGCCGGAACGCCTCAGGACGCTTCTCCTCGGGCCGGCCAGCCGCCCGCAGGACAAGACGTTGCATCGCCCTGGCGGCGAACGCCGCCACCACAGGCCGAGCCATCAGTGAGGTCAGCACAACTGGTCCCGAACCACCTTCCCGGTGGCGTTGAGAGGGAGTTCCTCAATGAACTCCACGTACCGCGGCACCTTGTAGCCCGCCATCCGCGCACGGCTCCAGTCGATGAGCTCTTCGTCGGAGAGCGGGCCACGCCGAACGACGAACGCCTTCCCCACCTGTCCCAGGCGCTCGTCGGGGACACCGATCACTGCGACTTGCGCGACTGCCGGATGTCCCAGGATGAAGTCCTCGATCTCCGCGGGATAGGCGTTGAAGCCGCCGACGATGAACATGTCCTTCTTGCGGCCGGTGATCAGAAGGTGCCCACCGGCTTCGAGCATGCCCAGGTCCCCGGTGTGCAGCCAGCCGTCGGCGTCGATCGCCTCGGCCGTCGCGACCGGGTCGTCGAGATATCCGCGCATGATGGTGTAGCCGCGGACCAGCACCTCACCGTCGTCCGCGACGCGCACTTCCACCCCGTCGCACGGGGTGCCGACCGTCGTGGCGATGTCCTCGAAGGAGTCGCCGGGTCTGGAGGCGGTGACGGTGCCGGCCTCGGTCAGCCCGTACCCGGTCATGATCGAGGTGAACGGCAGCTCCTTCTTGATCCTGCGGATGAGCTCGACCGGGATGTCAGCGGCTCCGGTCACCGCCGCACGCAGCGATGACAGGTCTCTGTCTCCTCGAGCGGCCAGCAGCGAGTGATAGAGCGTGGGCGGGCCCGGAAGCATGGTCACCTTCTCCCGCTCCACGAGCTCCAGCACCACGTCCACGTCGAAGACCGGTACCGGCAGCATCGTCGCCCCCCGGATCAGCGAGGCGATGCAGCCCGCCTTGTAGCCGAAGGTGTGGAAGAAGGGGTTGACCATCAGGTACCTGTCACCCTGGCGCAGATCCGCCAGGTCACACCATTCCGCGTACGCCCGCAACGTCTGTGCGTGCGTCATCTGGACACCCTTGGAGCGGCCGGTCGTCCCGGAGGTGAAGACGATGTCACACACGTCGTCGCCACTGACTTCCCGCTCCAGCGGCGAACCACCGGCCAGAAAGCCGCCCTTCAGGTCGATCCGAGGCACGCCCTCCGGCGTCGGGTACTCCAGCCCCAAGAAGCCTTCCTGGACGAGCACGGCCTTCGCCCCACTGCGCCGGATGACGTCACCTGCCTCGGCCGCCTTGAACCGCGTGTTCACGGGGACCAGGACTCCCCCGGCGGTCAGCAGGCCGAACGCCGCGACGATCCACTCGGCGGAGTTCGGCGCCCAGACCGCGACGCGGTCGCCCCGGTCGATCCCCGCCGCCGCGAACGATCCCGCCGCGACGCGGATCCGGTCGACCAGCTCGGTGTACGTCAGGCGCAGCGGGCCGTCCACCACTGCCTCGGCGTCACCGAACCGGTCGGCCGCGCTGAGCACCATCCGTGGAATGGTGTCCCAGCTCATCCCCCGACTCATCAGGAGATCCCGGTTCATCAGGAGAAACTGATCAGCCGGGCCATGTTGCCGCCCATCACCTTGGCCTGGTCCTCCTCGCTGAGCTTGCCGAGGTGGTCGACATAGGTGACCGGGTCGGCCAGGCCCTCCGGGTGCGGGTAGTCCGAGCCGAACAGCACCCGGTCGACGCCGATGAGGTCGGCCAGCTCGGCCAGGTCCTCCTCCCAGAACGGGCTGACGTGGACGTTGCGCTTGACCGCGACGACCGGGTCCTCCAAGAACTGGTGCGGCATCTTCTTGTACAGGTCGGCCAGGGTCTTGAGAAGCGGCTCCACCCAGGACGAACCGTTCTCGATCACGGCGACCTTCAGGTCCGGGAAGCGGGACAGCGCACCGTGGCACACCAGCGCGGACACCGAGTCCTCGATCGGCCGCCAGCTCGACGTCATGGTGAACACGTCCGGCTGGAAGGGCAGGAACTCCCGCTTGTTGCCCGCCCAGTCGTTGACGTAACGGCTGTAGCCGCTGTCGGACGAGTGCAGGGCGACGAGGACACCCGTCTCCACGACCCGCGCCCAGAACGGGTCGAACTCCGGCAGCCCGAAGGACCGCGAACCGCCGTATCCGGGCACCGGCGCCGGCCGGATCAGGACGGCGCGTGCGCCGCGCTCGACACACCAGTTCAGTTCCTCGATCGCCTTGTCCAGGATCGGCAGGGTGATCACCGGAGTGGTGAAGATGCGGTCGGAGTAGTTGAAGGACCAGGTCTCGTGCAGCCACTCGTTGAGCGAGTGGATGACCGCGTGGATCAGTTCCGGATCGTCCCGCATCCGCTCCTCGATCAGGCTGGCCAGGGTCGGGAACATCAGGGTCTTGCCGATCCCGAGCTCGTCCATCAGCGCCATGCGCGGTCCCGGCTCGCGGAAGGCCGGGATGGACTGCATCGGCTCGCCGAAGATCTCCCGGCGGCTCTTCCCGTCGGGATTCCCCACCCGGTAGTACTCCTCCATCGCGCCGGGGCGGGCCACCACCTCGAAGGTGGGGTTGGGGATGTACTCGCTGATCTGGCCCCGGATGGCGATCTTGGTGCGGCCGTTCACCTGGACGTACTGGATCGCCCCGGCGTACTCCTTGGGGAGGTGCTTGGTCAGCGCCTCTTCGGTCTCGTACAGGTGGTTGTCCGCGTCGAACAGCGGATACGGCAGCTCGCGTGACGGCATGAGATCCTCCTTCTCTCGCTGTGAGAACAATATTCTTGAGCCCTTCCAGCCGCAAGACCCTTCACCTCAGAGGAGAATTGCGCTCTCACTCAGCGAGAAGGTAAATTCCAACCATGGAGCGTGACGACGTAGAGCTCGAAGTCGACGGCACCGTGGCGGTCATCACCATCAACCGGCCGCGCAGCCGCAACGCGATCTCCTTGGGCACCATGGACTTGCTGGACAAGGCTCTCGCCTCGGCGGCGCACGCCGGCTCCCTGGTCATCACCGGCGCCGGCGATCGGGCGTTCGTGTCGGGTGGGGACCTGAAAGAGCTTGCCGCAATCCGGGACGAGGATGGTGCGCTGGCCATGGCGTTGCGCATGCGCGGCGTCTGCGACCGTCTTGCGGAGTTTCCAGGACCTGTCATCGCCGCGCTGAACGGTCACGCCCTCGGCGGCGGTGCGGAAGTCGCGGTGGCCGCCGATATCCGCGTGGCGGCGGACGACATCAAGATCGGCTTCACCCAGTCAACCCTGGCGATCATGCCCGCCTGGGGCGGCGCCGAGCGGCTCGCAACCCTGGTCGGCAGAGGCAGGGCCCTGATGCTGGCGGGCGCCGGGACGGTACTGGACGCCGGACAAGCGCAGCGTATCGGGCTGATCGACCAAGTACTGCCACGCACCGAGTTCGAACAGGGGTGGCGTTCGATGGCACGATCGCTGGCCACGGCACCGGCACGGGCGATCAAGCACATCCTGGCGGACGGCACGACGCCGCAGGCGGCCGCACGGGCCTTCGCCGGCCTCTGGGCCTCCGACGAACACTGGGAGGCCGTCGACAGGATGACTTCGCGTGCGGTTTGACATGCGATCGCGACGAAGACACGCCGGGTCCGCGCACCCGGCCGCCGCAGACCACTAGCCACGAAGGTGTGATGTTCCATGGCAGGTGACGTTCGTATCGAGATGAGCCCCGTCGGCCCGATCGTGCGGCCGCAGCACTCCAGCGAAGCCGTTGTCCTCTATCTCCACGGGGATCGGCACCTGGCCAACGACTCGGCGCCGGCACGCCTGGCAGCCGGCCGTATCGCCCTGGCTTCGGGCGCCCCCGTCCTGTGCTGCGACTACGACTCCGCTTTCCCGACTGCCCTGGAGGACGTCCAGGACGGGTTCGAGTACTGCCAGGAACTGGGCCCGACCGCGGTGGTCGGCGAGCGCCAGGGAGCCGGACTCGGCGTGGCCCTCATGCTCCGCCTGCGGGACCACGGCGTCGAACCGCCACAGTGCGGTGTCCTGATATCGGCGTTGCTCGACCTGACGTTGGAGGCGCCGAGCGTCTCGCTCAACGCCGCAGCGGATCCCACCTTCGACATCACGCTGCTCCGCGGGCGCGCGGCCGCCTACGCCGCCGGGACCGTGCGGACCGATCCGTCGCTGAGCCCTGTGTACGGAAACCTCCACGGGCTGCCGCCGATCCGCCTCCTGGCTGCGGGCAACGATCCCCTGCTGGACGACTCGTTGGCGTTCGCCTCACGTGCAGCGCGGTCCGGGGTGTCGGTCGACCTGTCCATTCGGCTGGACGCGGCGGCACTGGAGTCGGAGGCTGTGGCCGCCGCTGCCGACTTCATCCGGGCTTGGGCCCCAGCACGACGGACATCACGTCTCGCATGATCGTGGGGTAGTCCGTCTCGTCCTGATTCAGCAGCCACTGCTGTTGGATGCCGTCGAGCATCACGATCATGGCTGTCGCTGCGGCGCGCGGAGTCAGACCGTTGCCCAGGACGGGGCCGTACCGCACGGCGATCTGCTCGGTCATGTATTCCAGTAGTGTGCGGTAGTGGTTCTGTATGTCCTGCCGCGCCCCGTCGCCCTGAACGATGCTCTCGGCCATCAGCATGCTGTAGACCTGGGTCAGAGCCGGATTCAGATGGTCGAAGGCGACGATCTCGGCGATCTTGCCAGGCACGTCCTCGTCCTCGTCGGCCTGCCCCTGGCCGAGGTGCTCGACGAGATGCCTGCGGGCAAGATCCTCCCGGTGCTGGAGGATCGCCACCATGAGCTTCTTCTTGCTCGGGAAGTAGTGCAGCACGCCTTGCCTGGTGAGGCCGGCCCGCTCGGCGATCGCGTCGAACGAGGCCCCCCTGTAGCCCCGCTCGGCGAAGACCTCGACCGCCGCGTCGAGGATCTCCTCACGCCGATTCGTCGTCATCGGTTTCGCTCCCGTCACTGGGAAGTTACCGACGTCACCTTACGTTGACAGGGGCAGAAGCGGGTAGGGATCGCACAACCCGCTTGGCCAAGATTATGAATGTCCTGACATCGGTAGCCTTGGGTCACCTGCTGTCCGTGAGCGCCCAGGTGAGGTCAGGTCGTGGTCGGTTACGCGTGCGGCGAGTGCAGCTGCTCGGTCTCTCGCAGGATGACCTCGACGAAATGGTCCACGACCAGCTGAATCGCTGCTGTGGGGACGTCGGGACCCACCATCGCCGGGACGATCCGGCCGAACAAGGCCCTGACCTTGGCTTCCCGCTGTTGTGCGGAATCGTTCAAGACCTGGGGGGCTTGCAGGTAACGCTGCATCCGTCGGATCTCGAGCAGTATCGCCGCCTGCCGCGCCAGCCCCGAGCGGCCGGCGGCCTGCTTGCCTGCCATGACAACCATTGGGGTGAGCACCCGGGCGATGTGGTCCCGGGCGTAGGTAGCGAACTCCTGGGGCGGAGAGCCGCGATCCGCTGCGATAGCGGCTGCCAGCAGCCCGACGCAGGCGTCGGCCAGGCGAACCGGCGACCTCCGCGCCCAGTTCTTGCTGGGCTGCGCGGTGAGCGAGTCCTCGGGGCCGACGTGCCGCAGCAACGAGGCGGCGTTGGCGTGGACGAAGAACGTCGAGGTGGGGATGTAGATGCGGCTGTAAAGCCTCGCGGCGTCACGCCCTCCGGTCGCCTTGTCGATCGCGGCGGCCATGTCCTTGACATTCGTGGCCCGGCCCGGCGTGCCGAGCGTGGCGACGGCTTGTTCGAGCAACTGCTGAGGGATCAGCCCGTCGTCGACGAGGAAGCCCAGCGAGTCGAGGCCCGCCTTGAGGTGGGCCCGGCGGAGCCCGGGAAACGCGGCGGGAGTGTGCAGACAATACAGGCCCAGGATGCAGGCCTCCAGCGCGGATCTGGCCAGCAGCACCGCCGCCTCGTGCTGCCGGGACCGTGTCGCCCGCCTGGTTTCCTCCTGAAGATACAGAACCCGCAGCAGTGCCAGCTGGGCGAGGTCCTGCCCGGTAACCGCGCTGTCTTCGGGCCAGCGGCGGCACACTACGAGCTTGCGCGCGCTCGCGCGTACTCGCCGACGCCGCGAAAGGTCGGGGTAGGGCAGCACACCACGGAGCAAGGTGCCGGCGAGAGAGGTCAGAGCGCTTGTCATCACCTCAGACTGCCAAGTCGCGGGCCCGTTGGCATCCTGATTAGCGGGCCTGACAGTTGCGCCGGGCCACTGAGGGCTTCGCCGTTTTCATAGAGCCCGCCGATGACCCGCCGAGCGGCATCTCGCATGATCGTGTAGCTCTGCGAGTGCTGCGGACACGGGCTCCACCGCGGCCCAGCGACTTCGCAAGGCGGAGTATCCCGCTCAGGGAGCCGGTACTTCCACGACCATCGCCGAGCCCATCCCGCCGCCCGCGCACATCGCCGCGACCGCGATGCCGCCGCCGCGGCGGCGCAGCTCGTGGACGAGCGTGGTCAGCATCCGGGCTCCGGTGGCGGCGACGGGGTGGCCCAGGGAGCAGCCGCTGCCGTACACGTTCACCCGGTCCGGGTCGAGGTCGAGCACCTTGACCGCGACGACGGGCACCACCGCGAACGCCTCGTTGATCTCGAACAGGTCGACGTCGGAGACCGACAGCCCACAGCGCGCGAGCACCTTCGGGATCGCCTTCACGGGAGCCAGCCCGGTCTCGGCCGGGTCGACGCCGACGGACGCCCACGCACGGACCGTGCCCAGGACCGGCAGTCCCAGGCGGTCGCTGGCGACCACGAGGGCGGCCGCGCCGTCGTTGGCGCCGCTGGAGTTCCCCGCGGTGATGCTGAATCCCTCGATCTCCGGGTGGACCGGCTTGAGCGCGGCCAGCTTCTCCATGCTGGTATCGCGGCGCGGGTTCTCGTCGGCCTGGAACAGACCGTGCTGGGTCTTGATCGGGACGATCTCGGCGTCGAACCGACCCTCGTCGACGGCGCGCACGGCGTTGCGGTGCGAGCGCAGGGCCCAGGCGTCCATCTCCTCGCGGGTCACGCCCATCTTGACCGCCGTGTTCCAGGCGAGGGTGATCGTCATGTCCGCGTTCGGGGCGTCCGGCCGGTCGGGGTGGGTCGGCGGGAGCCACGGATCGATCCAGTCCTCGCCCTGCGCGAGCTTGGACTTCGGCGCGGTGGAGGCGGAATTCACGCCGCCGGCGATGACGAGTTCGTCCATGCCGGCGCGGATGCCCGCAGCTGCGCGCTCGACCGCTGCCAACCCGGCGGCGCAGTGCCGGTTGAGTGCCAGGCCCGGCACCGACGTGAGGCCAGCGGTGATCGCGGCGTGCCGGGCGATCACTCCTCCGCCGTGCAGTCCCTCACCGAGGATGACGTCGTCGACCGCGGCCGGGTCGAGGCCGGAGGCCGCAGCGCTCACGATATGATCGGCGAGGTCGTACACCGAGGTGTCGCGCAGCATCCCCTTCTTGGCCACAGCGACGGGCGTGCGCTGAGCGGACACGATGACGGCTTCAGGCATGAGAGGTCTCCAGTTCGGCCAGCAGAGTTCGGCGAAGCAGCTTTCCGGTGTCGGTCTTGGGCAGTTCTGAGCGGAACACGACGACGTCAGGCGTCTTGGACGAGCGGAGCCGTTCCTTGACCCACTGCCTGATGTCGTCCGGATCGCCGCTGCCGACCACGACGGCCGCGATCCGCTGCCCCCACTCCGGGTCCGGCAGGCCGACGACCGCCGCCTCGAGGATCCCGGGACAGGCCAGCAGGACGTCCTCGATCTCGGCCGGAGCGATGTTCTCCCCGCCCCGGATGATGGTGTCGTCCGCCCGCCCTTCGATGAACAGGTAGCCCTCGGCGTCCAGCCGGCCCCGGTCGCGCGTGGCGAACCAGCCGTCGGCGTCCAGCACGCTCCGGCCGCCGTACTCGCCAGCGATCTGCTCGCCGCGCAGGAAGACCAGGCCGGTCTCGCCGGCATCGGACGGCTCACCGGCCTCGGTACGGATCTGGATCTCCACGCCGGGCAGCGGCCGCCCGACGGAGCCGAGCCGGTCCCGGCCCGCGGGATCGCTCGCCGCCAGCGCCCGCCGGTGGTCCTCAGGCCCCAGGACGGTGACCGAGGACGCCGTCTCCGTCAGCCCGTAGGCATTGACGAACCCGGTGTCCGGGAAGATCCGCAGCGCCCGCTCGACCACGGTGCGAGGCGTGCGCGCGCCGCCGTACGCGAGGCTGCGAAGGGTCGGCGTGCGGGCGTCGTCGCCACGGACCGCGGTCACGATCCGGGCGAGCATCGTGGGGACGACCAGCGCGTGCGTGACCCCCTCCCGCCGTACGGTCTCCAGCCACGCCACGGCTTCGAAGGGACCGAGGTACACCACTCGGCGCCCGGAATAGAGGTTGGTCAGCAGGTTCATGAGCCCGGCGACGTGATAGGGCGGGACCGCCACCAAAGTGGCCTCGGCCTCCTCGGTGGCCATGAACTCCTGGGTGTTCCAGATGTAGCTGAGCAGGTGCCGGTGGCGCAGCGTCGCGGCTTTCGGCTCGGCGGTCGTGCCACTCGTATAGAGCACCACTGCGACGGAATCCGGGTCCTGGCCCGCGGGTTCTTCGGCCTCCGCCGGCGGCTCGGTGCGCATGAGCAGGATGTCCAGCTCGGCCTGACGCAGGACCAGCGCGCCGGGGTGGCGGGCCAGGATCGCCGCCGTCTGCTCGTCGCCGAGCCGGTAGTTCACCGGGATGAACGGCACGCCCGCGATCGCCGCGCCGAACAGGGCGACGGGGTAGGCGAGATGGCTCGTGCCGAGGTAGAGCACCGCCGAGTGGTCCCGGAACCGATGCGCGGCACCTCGGGCGAGAGTCAGCAGCTCCGAGGCGGTCAGGGAACGACCGTCCGCCGTGACCGCCGCACGGTCGCCGGCCGAGGCTGCCATTTCGAGGATCATCGTGATATTCATGATAACGCTATTCTCATCTGAGTAGAACCTTGCTCGCAAGAGGAGGAACGATGCGTATCAAGGGGAGCTCCGCGATCGTGGTCGGCGGAGCCGGCGGCCTGGGTGAGGCGACGGTCCGCCGCCTGCACGCCGCTGGAGCGAAGGTGGTCGTCGCCGACCTGGCGGACGAGAAGGGGAAGGCGCTCCAGGACGAACTGGGCGTCGTCTACGTCCGCACCGATGCCACCGACGAGGCCTCGGTCACCGCGGCCGTCGCCGAGGCGGAGGCCGCCGGACCGCTCCGGATCTCCGTGGACACCCATGGCGGACCGGCGACCGGCGGACGACTCATCGGCAAGGACGGCACGCCCTTGGACCTGGACGGCTTCCGAAAGACCATCGAGTTCTACCTGACGGCCGTGTTCAACGTGATGCGCTTGTCCGCCGCGGCGATCGCCCGGACCGAGCCGGTCGACGGGGACCGAGGCGTCATCGTCAACACCGCCTCCATCGCAGCCTACGAAGGCCAGATCGGCCAGCTCCCCTACGCCGCGGCCAAGGGCGGAGTGGCGAGTATGACGCTCGTCGCCGCGCGGGACCTGGCCCCGCTGGGCGTCCGCGTCGTCACGGTCGCCCCGGGGACCTTCCTGACTCCGGCCTACGGCACGTCCGCGGACCAGCTGGAGGCCTACTGGGGACCGAAGATCCCGCACCCCAAGCGCATGGGCCACCCCGCCGAGTACGCGGCGCTGGTCCAGCAGATCTGCGAGAACGACTACCTCAACGGCGAGGTCATCCGCCTGGACGGCGGTCTGCGGTTCCCGCCGAAGTAGCAGCCTCACATCACCAGACCGCCGTCGACGGGGAGCACCTGGCCGGTGATGAACGACGCGGCGTCGGAGGCGAGGAACACGAAGCTTCCGGCGACCTCGTCGGGCTCGGCCCAGCGGCCCATCGGGATGCGGGCGAGCATCTTGTCGGCGAACCGTTCGTCGGTCCGTATCGTCTCGGTCATCGGCGTCGCGGCCAGCGGCGCCAGCGCGTTGACGGTCACCTGCCTGGGCGCCAGCTCACGGGCCAGCGACTTGGTCAGGCCGATGACACCGGCCTTGGCGGCGGAGTAGTTGACCTGGCCGAGCGTTCCGGTGATGCCCGCCGACGACGTCACGTTGACGATCCGGCCCGTGCCGTCGGTCGGCAGCAGCCACATCGCGGCCTGGCAGCAGTGGAAGGTGCCCATCAGGTGGACGTCGAGCATGCGCCGGAACGACTCCGCGGAGAGGTTCGCGAACATCGCCGGCGCCGTCGCACCGGCGATGTTGACGACGATGTGCAGTGTGCCGCCGGCCAGCCCCGCGGCCTGAACCGCCGCGGCCTCGACCGAAGCCCGGTCGCACACGTCCAAAGCAGTGCTCTGCGACGTACCTCCCTCGGTGGAGATCTCCGCGGCGACGGCCGCCGCAGCCGGGCCGTCGACGTCAGTCACCAGCACCGCGGCTCCGGCGCGCGCCAGAGCCCGGGCCACGGCCGCCCCGATACCGCCGGCAGCACCCGTGACCAGCGCAGACCGTCCCGTCAGATCGAACAGCCCGTTTCCAGCGCGCATCAGTAGCTCCTCGGCAATCCCAGAACGTGTGATCCCAGATAGTTCAAAACCATCTCCTGGCTGACCGGCGCGATCCGCATCAGCCGGGCCTCCCGGAAGTACCGGGCGACGTGGTACTCCTCGGAATAGCCCATCCCGCCGTGGGTCTGCACGGCCCGGTCGGCGGCGTCGAACCCGGCTTCCGCACACAGGTACTTGGCGGTGTTCGCCTCCCGTCCGCACGGCCTGCCGTTGTCGTAGAGCCACGTCGCCTTGCGCAGGACGAGTTCAGCCGCGTCCAGTCGGGCGAGCGAGTCGGCGAGCGGGAACTGGATCCCCTGATTCATGCCGACCGGCCTGCCGAACACGACGCGTTCGTTGCCGTAGCGCACGGCCCTGTCCATCGCCACGCGACCGATCCCGAGCGCCTCGGCGGCGATCAGCATGCGCTCGGGGTTCAGACCGTCGATCAGATAGCGGAATCCCTGGCCCTCCTCCCCCACGCGGTCCTCGACCGGCACCCGGAGATCGTCGATGAACACCGCGTTGGAGGTGACCGCGTTCCGGCCCATCTTGGGAATCGGGCGTACCTCGATCCGGTCGCTGTCCAGATCGGTGAGGAACAGCGTCATCCCATCGGTCGGCTTGGCCACCTCGCTGAGCTTCGTGGTCCGCGTCAGGAGCAGGATCTTCTCAGACTCGACGGCCTTGGAGATCCAGACTTTGCGACCGTTGACGAGGTAGTGATCGCCGTCGCGCCGAGCGAACGTGGTGATCGCCGTCGTGTCCAGGCCGGCCTCCGGCTCGGTCACGCCGAAGCAGACGTGGAGGTCGCCGGTAGCGATGCGCGGCAGCGTCCGCTGTTTGAGTTCGTCAGAACCGTGCAGCACGACGGGATGCATCCCGAAGATCGACATGTGGATCGCGCTGGCGGCGTTCATTCCGCCGCCGGACCGTGCGACCTCTTCCAGCAGGATGCTGGCCTCGGTGATGCCCAGGCCGTGGCCGCCGTATTGTTCCGGAACGGTCATGCCCAGCCAGCCGCCGCGCGCGATCGCGGCGTAGTACTCGGCGGGGAACTCGTGGGCGAGGTCCTTCTCCATCCAGTACCGGTCGTCGAAGTCACGCATCAGCCCGGCGACGGCATCGCGGATCGTCTCCTGATCGTCGGTCAGTCCAAAGTCCACGGCGATGGACGCCTCCCGTCTCGATGGGCTATTTTGAGAAGCACATTCTCACTGAAGGAGAATACACATCCATGGCCGAAGTGGGATCTGTGCTGACGGTGGAAACCGACGGCGACGTCCGCGTCGTCACCCTGAACAGGCCCGAGCGGCTCAACAGCGTCTCGGCGGAACTCCACGAGCGGCTGTCCGAGGTGTGGGGTGAGATCAGGGAAGACTCGGACGCGCGCGCCGTGGTGCTCACAGGTGCGGGCCGCGCATTCAGCGCCGGCGGGGACCTGGAGCATCTGCAGCGCCATCACACTGATCCGGAGCTCCGCAAACGATCGGCCGAATTCGACCGGGCCATCCAGCTCGCGATGCTCCGTTTCCCCCTGCCCGTCATCGCCGCGGTGAACGGCCCGGCGGTCGGGCTGGGCTGTAGCCTCGCCCTCGGATGCGACCTGGTGCTGATCGCCGAGGACGCCTACCTCGCCGATCCTCACATCTCGGTGGGCCTGGTGGCCGGCGACGGCGGCGTGACGCTTTGGCCCTTGCTCACGAGCTTGCTCCGGGTGAAGGAGTACCTGTTCACCGGGGACCGGATCCCCGCCGCCACGGCGGTCGAACTGGGCCTGGCGAACCGGACCGTGCCGGCCGCGGACCTGCTGGACGAGGCTCTCAAGCTGGCCCGGCGCCTGGCAGCCCAACCCGCGGAGGCACTGCGCGCGACGAAGTTGGCGCTCGGGCAGCTGGCCCTACACGTGACCCGCGGCGCCATGGAGGCCGCGCTGCTCGCCGAGCAGCTGACGATGTCCAGCCCTGATCATGTCCGGATCATCGGCGAGATGATGTCGCGGGAGCAGCAACGGGCCGCGAATCAGGCTGCGGATCGGGCTGCGACGGCGGCCGAAGAGAGCTAGCCGTGGACGCCACTGAATTCGCCCTCGTCGGCGACATGGTCCGCGCGTTCGTGACGGAGTTCCACTCCGATGCGGCCGACACCGGATCAGCGCGCCCGGCAGCCGCCCGCGAGTCACTCGTCAAGCTGGGCCTGACCGGGCTGCGCGGATCCACGCCGCCGGCCGCGACCTCGCAGGAGTGCGCACTTCTCGCAGAGGAGCACGGCCGCCTGCCGATGACGACCTCGTTCGTCGGGCCGCTGCTTCTGGCTCCGGAGTTGCTCCGGCTGCTCGGCGCGGATGCCGGATCCAGTCCCAGGACGACCATCGCCCTCGCCCGCGATCTCCGGTTTCCCGGCTCCGCGTCGAGCGGACTTATCGCCTGGGACTGTGACGGCGCGGACAGCGCATTGAGGATCAGCAGCGACGGCACGGTGAGCGCCGTCCCACTCGGCTCGCCGATACCGACCGCAGACCTCACCCGCAGCGTTCGCACGGTCCCCTCGGACTCACCCGCCGAGGTCATCGGACGGCTCGATCCCTCGCAGCACAAGCAGTGGCAGTCCTTCGCGCTCGTGATGGTGAGCAGCGAACTCCTGGGCGCAACTCGCGCACTCCTGCAGCGGAGCGTCGACTACGCCCGCTACCGCCGGCAGTACGGTCGTGCGATCGGGTCGTACCAAGCCGTGCAACACCTACTCGCCGACGCGACCGTCCTCGTGGAAGCCTGCACCAGCGCCGTCAGGTATGCCGCCTGGTCCCTTGACCACCACCAAGCCGCGGAGGCACTGAAAGCTGCGCGGGTCGCGAAGGCCGAGGCCAACACCTCTCTTCCGGAGGCGATCCGGGCCGCCATGCAGGTGTTCGGCGGCGTCGCGCAGACCTGGGAACACTCCGCGCACCTGTATCTCCGCAAGATTCTTGTCGGCAGCGTGACGCTGGCGACGACCGCTGATCTGCTGGCGGCACTGGCTGGTCCGGACGACGCCGCATGACCGACATGCCCTTGGACTTCGGGGACCCGGCCGAACTCGGGCAGCTGCGGCGGGACTTCCGCGCATGGATGGCCCGGCATCCGGTTCCGGAACGGCTTCCGGACGAGCCGGTGCCCGCGTTCCTGCACCGGTGGCACCGCCTGCTCCATTCCGGAGGCTGGGTCGGCCTCGACGTCCCCGAGATCTATGGCGGACGCGGTCTCAGCACTCTGCATCAGGTCGCGATCAGCGAGGAACTGGCGGCATGCGGGGCGCCCGGTGTACCAAGGATCGGCTACCTCGCCCACGCGATCCTGGGTTTCGGATCCGAGGAGCAGCGGCTTCGCCTGCTACCGCGGATGCTCGCCGGCGACGATGTCTGGTGCCAGGGATTCAGCGAGCCGGACGCCGGTTCGGACCTGGCGGGAATGACGACGGTCGCGCAACGGCACGGTGACCACTTCATCGTGCGGGGGCAGAAGCTCTGGACCAGCTACGCGCAGTACTCCGATCTCTGTCTGCTGCTGGCACGGACCGACCGGGCCGCGCCTCGGCACAGCTCGATCTCGGCGTTCGTACTCCCGTTGTCCCGAGCCGGCGTGACCGTGCAGCCGCTGCGAGCGGCGAACGGCGACGACGAGTTCTGCGAGCTGTTCCTGGACGAGGTCTGCGTCGAGGAATCGGAACTGATCGGTGCCGAGGGAGAAGGATGGCCGCTCGCCATGGCGACGGTGTCCTACGAGCGCAACGCGCTGGACACCGGCCACATCTCCAAATACGGCCTCGTCGTCGAACGGCTGCGCCAGGTCGTCCGCGACCGGGGGGACGATCTTCCCGACGGGCTCCGATCCGAGATCGGCCGATGCGTCGTGGACTTCGAAGTCCTTGTGGCCCACGCACGGCGGCGGACCGCCGAACGCCTGGACGGACAGATCGCCGGCCCGGAATCCTCGATCGACAAACTGCTGATGACCGCGACCGAGCAGCGGTTGTACGAAACAGCGCTCAGGGTGTTCCCGGAGGCACTGGTCGGGGAGGCCGACGACCTCTTCGGGGACTACCTCTACTCCCGTGCGGCGTCCGTCTACGGCGGAACGTCGCAGATCCAGCGGAACATCATCGCCAAGCGCGTCCTGCACCTGCCGTCGCCCGACTGATCGCGAAGGGAGTCCATCCATGCGCTACGACCAGCGACACCTGAGCATCCCCCATGCCGTTCGGGACACGGCGATCCGTTACGGCGACGCGGCGGCCGTCATCGACGGCGAATACCGCTGCAGCTACCGCGAGCTGGCCGAGCAGATGGTCGAGTCGGTCCAGGCCGCCATCGCGCTGGGCATCAAGCCCGGAGACCGCGTCGGGCTGTGTGCTCCGAACTCCGCGGAATGGATCATCGCCGCGCTGGGAATCCTCGGAGCCGGAGGGGTGGTGGTCCCGCTCAATACCAGATTCAAGTCCGGGGAGCTCTCCTACATCCTGCGCAAGTCGGGGGCCAAGGCGCTGTTCGCGTCGACCTTCCTGGACAACGACTACATCAGCGCTCTGAAGGAGGCCGATCCGCGTCTGCCGGCCCTGGTACACACGGTGTCGATCCTGGGTCCGCAGGGTGCCGCGGGCTTGTCGTGGCAGGAGTTTCTCGAAGCAGGCAAGGCGGTCCCGCCGGCCCGAGCCCACACGTCGATCGAACGGCTCGGACCAGACGACATCTCCGATGTGATGTTCACGTCCGGCACCACCGGCCATCCCAAGGGCGTCATGCTGACCCATGGCCAGTCCCTGCGGGCCTACGGCTGGATGGCCGAGGAGTACACCTTCACCGACTCCGACGTCTTCCTCATCGTCCCGCCCTTCTTCCACTGCTTCGGTTACAAGGCGGGGTGGCTGGCGTCGCTGATCCACGGAGTGACGGTCGTCCCGATGCCGGTCTTCGATGCCGGGAAGGCCCTGGAGACCATCAGCAAGGAGCGTGTCAGCATCATGCTGGGGCCACCGACGATCTTCTCGGACCTGCTCAACCACCCCAGGCGCGCCTCGTTCGACGTGTCGTCGTTGCGGGTGTCGATGACCGGCGGCACCACTGTGCCGGAATCGCTGATCCGCGCGATGAAGTCGGAGTTGACCTTCGACATCGTCATGAGCGCCTACGGACTCACGGAGGCATCGGCGCTGGTGACGACGACCCGCCTCGCAGACTCCGAGGCGACCGTGGCCAGCACCTCGGGGCGTCCCATCCCGGACGTGGAGGTCAAAATCGTGGACGACTCCGGAGACGACGTCCCGACGAAGCGACCCGGCGAGGTTCTGGTCCGCGGCTACAACGTCACTCGCGGCTACTGGGACGACCCCGCAGCGACGGCGGCGACCGTCGACTCGGACGGCTGGCTGCACACCGGCGACGTGGGGCTGCTCGACGGCGAGGGAAACCTCACCATCGTCGATCGCAAAAAGGACATGTACATCGTCGGAGGCTTCAACGCCTATCCGGCGGAGATCGAGAAGATCCTCCTCGGGTTCGGCCCGATCGAACAGGCCGCGGTCGTCAGCGTCCCCGACGATCGGCTCGGCGAGGTCGGCTGCGCCTTCGTCGTGCTGCGCTCCGGCCAGAAGACCAGCGCACGGGAGGTCATCGGCTGGGCCCGTGCGCACATGGCGAACTTCAAAGTACCGAGGCAGGTCCACTTCGTGGATCTGCTGCCGCGAAACGCCGGCGGAAAGGTCCTCAAGGACGAACTGCGGGGCCGGATCAATGCCCGGTAGCCCGGAAACCGACGCCTCCGCCGGGTCCTCGACCGGCCCGCTGGCCGGAATCACCGTGGTGGCGCTGGAGCAAGCTGTGTCGGCGCCCGTGTGCACTCGCACCCTCGGCGACTTCGGCGCCCGGGTGATCAAAGTGGAGAACCCGGACGGCGGTGATTCCGCGCGGCACTACGACGACGTGGTCAACGGCTTGGCGGCGCATTTCGTCTGGCTGAACCGGGGCAAGGAGTCCGTGACCCTGGACCTGCGGGACCCGGCCGGGATGGAGGTGCTGCACCGGTTGCTCGCGCGGGCCGACGTGCTGGTGTCCAACCTCGCCCCGGGAGCCACGGCCAAGCTCGGCATCGCGCCGGACGACCTGGCCGCGCGCCATCCCGGGCTCATCGCCGTCGAGATCGACGGGTACGGGCCCGGTGGCCCACTCTCCCACAAACGCGCCTACGACCTGCTCGTCCAGGCCGAATCGGGAGCCTGCTCGATCACCGGTCAGCCCGGCGCGCCGGCCAAGGCCGGCCCGCCGATGGCGGACGTCTGCACCGGTCTGTACGCGGCGTTGTCGATCATGGCTTTGCTGCGCGACCGCGAACGCACCGGCCGCAGCAGCCACACAGCGGTCGCGGTAAGCCTGTTCGACACCATGACGGAACTCATGGGGTATGCGCTGAACTACACCCGGCATTCCGGAGTCGACCAGCAGCCGCTCGGCATGAGCTCGCCCGCGGTGGCTCCGTACGGTTCGTATGCCACCGCCGACGGACAGACAGTCGTACTCGGCACCACGAACGACCGCGAGTGGCAAAGACTCGCCCGCGGCCTGCTCAACCGTCCCGATCTGGCCGACGACGAGCGCTTCCGGACCAATCCGGGCCGCGTCGAGCATCGGGCCCTGCTGGACGCCGCGATCAGCGCATGGTGCGCCGCACACGATCTGGCCCACGTGCAGAGCAGTGCTGACGCGGCAGGGATCGGCAACTCCCGCTACAACACCCCGAGCGACGTCATCGCCCACCCCCACCTCGCCGCCCGCGACCGATGGCGCGACGTCGAGACTCCCAACGGGCCGATACCGGCTCTTCTGCCGCCGCCGGTCATCGCCGGCTACCGCCCGCCGATGGGCGCCGTTCCCGCGCTGGGCCAGCACACTGACACGGTCCTCGGCGAGCTCGGGATCGGCTCCGACGAGATCGCCTCGCTTCGGGGCGAAGCGCGCTCCTGACATCCGTACGATCCACCAGCCCGAGGAGCCGCCGTGCGCCGAGAAGTCTTCACCCCTGACCACGAGAGCTTCCGGGAGCTCGTTCGGGATTTCGTGGCCAAGGACGTCGTCCCGCACTACGCCGAATGGGAAAAGGACGGACGCTTCCCTCGGGAGGTCTTCCGGAAGCTGGGGTCCCTCGGTGTGCTGGGCATCGCCGTCCCCGAGGAATACGGCGGCGCGGGGCTCGACGACTACCGCTACAACGTCGTTCTGCAGGAGGAGGCGGCGCGCGCGCACGTCACCCTTGGAACGGTACGGACCCAGCTCGACGTCGTCCTCCCCTACTTCCTCGCGTACGTGAACGAGGGGCAACGGCAGCGGTGGTTCCCCGGCCTGGCATCGGGAGACCTGCTGACCGCCATCGCCATGACCGAGCCGGGCACCGGGTCCGACCTCGCGGGCATCCGAACGACCGCCGTGCGCGAGGGGGACGGCTACATCCTCAACGGCGCCAAGACCTTCATCACCGGCGGGTTGCTCGCCGACCTGGTGATCGTCGTGGCACGGACCTCGACCGATCCGGACGACCGGCGCGCCGGCCTGACCCTGCTGGTGGTCGAGGATGGCATGCCGGGATTCACCCGCGGCCGGGTCCTGGACAAGCTGGGCATCAAGGCGCAGGACACCGTCGAGTTGTCTTTCGAGGACGTCCGAGTTCCGGTCGCGAACCGACTCGGCGAGGAGGGCCGGGCGTTCGGATACCTCGGTCACAACCTCCCGCAGGAGCGGATGACGGTGGCGGTCGGATCGGTGGCCCAGGCGCGGGCGGCCCTCGATGCGACAGTCGCTTACGTGAAGGAGCGAAGGGTATTTGGGAGCACCGTCGCGTCCTACCAGAACACGAAGTTCGAGCTGGCTGCGGTGGCCGCCGAGATCGAAGCAGCACAGGCGATGCTCGACCGCGGCGTGCTCGAACTCGTCGAGCGCCGACTCTCCGGGGCGGACGCGGCGAAGATCAAGCTGTTCTGCAGCGAGATGCAGGCCCGCGCTGTGGATCGGTGCTTGCAGCTGTTCGGCGGGTACGGCTACATGCTTGAGTACCCGATCGCCCGGTTGTATGCGGACGCGCGCATCGCCCGAATCTACGCCGGGACCAGCGAGGTCATGAAGGTCATCATCGCCAAGTCCCTCGGGCTTTGAGGCAGCTGCGGCGCGACCACGTGAGGAAAGGACGGCCGAGTATGGATGACGACGCGTTGTGGGATTTCGCGGGCCGGGAGGGAGCCGCGTTCATCGCCGGCGGCACCGGCGGGATCGGCGCGGAGATCGTGAGGACCATGGCGCGGCGGGGCAGCGACGTGGTGTTCAGCTATCGCTCCAACAAGGCCGCGGCCCACGATTTGGCCGACAAGGTCGAAGAGATCGGGCGGCGTGCCCTCGCCCTTCAGCTCGACCTGGGCGACGAATCGGCCGCGGCGGAGGCCGTCGCGACGACGGCCGACGTCTTCGGCGGCATCCACACACTCGTCTACGCAGCCGGACCGCACGTGCCGATGGTGCACCTGAGCAAGGTCACGCCGAGTCAGTACCGTGCTCAGCTCGACGCGGACGCTGTCGCCTTCTTCAACCTCGTGCACCCGGCGCTCCCCGAGCTTCGCAAGACCCAGGGCAACATCGTCGCCGTCACCACCGTGGCCACGCGCCGCTTCCCCGTGCGCGACGGGCTGTCATCCGGGACGAAGGGCGCCGTCGAGGCGGTGGCGCGCGCCCTGGCCGCCGAGGAGGGCCGGTTCGGCGTCCGCGTGAACTGCGTCGCCCCGGGCATGTTGACCGACGGCATCGCCGGTCGGCTCATCAGCTCCGGCGAGCTCGACGACGCGGCTCTGGAGATCACCCGGCGGAACATCCCGCTGCGGCGCTTCGGAAGCGCGACGGACATCGCGGAAGCGGTCGCGTTCCTGGCTTCGGACCGTGCCGGCTTCATCAGCGGCCAGGCGCTCGGCGTCGATGGCGGGTACAGCGTCTGACCGGTGGGGTCTGGCAGGAGACGGAGAACAAGGTTCGGCGGGCGCGATGAACTGGGGCTGGGGGACCTCAAGCCGCCGTCATTCATCAGGGCATTGATGGTGCTTCATCCAAGGTCGCGTAGAGTCGGTCCGCGACTTCGGAAGCCATCGGGTCGCCTGACTCCTTCATGATGGCGAGCGCCTTACGCCAGGCGTCGACAGCCTCGGACGTCCGTCCGCGGGCCGCCAGCCGTCGGCCTGCCAGATCCAGGGATATCGCCTCCAGACGCAGGCTGCCTATACCGCGTGCACTCTCGGCTGCCGCTTGGAAGTCGTCGAGTGCTTCGTGGTCCAGGCCGAGGGCCTCGTGGATCTCGCCGGAGGTGATCAGCAGGTACACCTCGTTACCGCGAAGGCCATGTTCACGGACGAATCCGAGCGCCTTGGCCGTCGTCTCGGCGGCTTCTTGCAGACGGCCGACCTGACGCAGCACATCGGCACGGTTGTTCAGGTTGTCCACATGCCCGTACAGGTCGCCGAGTTCCTGGTACAGCTCCATGCTTTTCGCGTTGTATTCGAGTGCTTCGTCATATCGGCCGAGCTCAGCGCTCAGCACGCCGAGGTTGGTCAAGGCCTTCGCCTCGCCGTAGCGGTCGCCGAAAGTCTGCATGCCGGCAAGCGAGCGTTCGTAGCACACCATGGCGTCGGTGTACTTGTTCAGGACGTAGTAAGCGTTGCCGAGCCTGTTCCAAATCAGCGCCTCAGCCTGAACATGGCCGAGCTTCCGGGACGCAGCGATTGCCGCCTCATGGGTCGCGACCCAGTCCGCCGTGTGATTGCGGAGATAAAAGAACCCGAACATCATGTAAGGGAGCTGCCAGGCGACGTCGTGGCGTTCCATCCGCTCGGCCAATCCCACCGCCGCCACGAGGCCCCTCCGCTCCTGGTCATACCAGGACATCGCCCCGTCGTACGAGTCGAACACGGGGATCGGGTGATTCGGGGCCTCGGTGATCTCGGGAATCTCGATATCGCTCGTACGGTAGGGGCGGGCACAACGGACTGCCGCCGCCGCGGTGTGGACGTACCAGCCGAGCAGCCGCGACACGGCGGCGGCGCGCGACGATGCGGGCTCCTCGGACCAGGCCAGTTCGGTGGCGAACGTCCGGAGCAGGTCGTGGAAGCGGAAACGACCGGGCGACGGTTCATCCAACAGGTTCGCTACGACGAGGGAGTCCAGCAGGTCCTCGGTGCGATGGAGCGGCAGATCGAAGAGCACCGCAGCGGCGGACGCCGCGAAGGTGGGGCCGGGAAGGAGCCCGAGCAGTCGGAACGCCCGGGCCGGGCTGACCACAGCCGGCCCTTCGGTTGCGGCTAGAGTGGCCGTGGCGGTATCGACGTCCTGCAGACTCGCGTAGCTCAGCTCGAACGTCGCCCGCACCGCGACGTCCTCGACCCGCAACTCGTCCAGCCGGTGGCGTTCGTCGGCGAGGCGGTCCGCGAACGCGGCGACGGTCCAGGTCGGCCGCGAGGCCAGGCGCGAAGCGGCGATCCGGACGGCCAGCGGCAGGCCACCGCAGAAACCCAGGACCCGCTCGACCGCCTCGGGCTCAGCGCGGACCCGTGCCGGGCCGACTACCGAGGTGAGTAGCTCTCTCGCCTCGGATGACGTCAGGAAGCCCAGGTTCATTCCGACCGCACCGGCCAGGCCCGACAGCCGTCCACGGCTCGTCACCAGTACCGCACAAGCGCCGCTTCCCGGCAACAGCGGTCGCACCTGCGCGGCGTCGCGGGCGTCGTCCAGGACGATCAACAGTCTGCGACCTGCGCTCACCGAGCGGAACCTGGCCTGGCAGGCCGCCGCGTCCTGCGGGATGGACCCTGCAGGTTCGCCCAGATCGCTCAAGAAGTCAGCGAGAACCCCGGTCGGGTCGCGCGGTACGTCGCTGGTGCCGCGCAGGTCGACGTAGAGTTGGCCATCCGGGTATTCGTCCAGGACCCGGTGTCCGACGTGCAGGACGAGCGTCGTCTTGCCCACTCCCCCGATGCCGGTGACCGCCGAGACCACGACCGGCCGTGCCTGACCGTCCGCAGCGCCCTCCAGCAGGAGCTCACAGAGCTCTGCGACACTTGTCTGCCGCCCGGTGAAATCCCGGACGTCCCTGGGCAACTGCGCCGGCACGGAATGCGGCGCGACACCGAGTGGGCGCGGAACTCCGGCCTGCGCCGGTATCGGCGGATCACGATCGACGCCGACACTCTGGAGTTCGGGATCGGCGACCAGAATCCGCTCGTTCAGCGCGGACAGACGGGCCGAGGGCTCCACACCCAGTTCGTCGATCAGGCCTTTGCGGAGGTTCTGGTACGCGGCCAGCGCCTCCCCCTGACGCCCGACCTGGTGCAAGGTGAGCATCAACTTCGCGTGGAAGTCCTCCGCGAACGGGTTCTCCACAGTGAGAATCCGCAGATCGGGCAAAGCCTCGCTGTAGCGGCCCAACCGGAGGTCGGCGGTGATCCGGCCGTCATAGGCCGACCACCGCATCTCAACCAACCGCTGCACATCAGCCATCGGGACCACGCCGACCGGCAGCCCGGCGCCCGGCTCGCCGCGCCAAAGCGCGATAGCCTGCGAGAACTCCCGGCGGGCACTAGCCCAGTCCTCATCAGCCAGCGCCTGGTGCCCCCGCCGGCAAGCCAGCTCGAAGACGGACACGTCGAGCTCGGCGGCGGCGACGTCGATGACATAGCCCGGCGACAGGGTCCGCACCCGGGCGCCGGCACGCGGCCCGAGCTGCTTGCGAAGGCGCATCACATGGTTGTGCAGCGAAGCCAAGGCGGCCCGCGGAGCGGCATCACCCCAGATGCGATCGACGAGGATTTCGGTCCCGACCACCTGGTTCGCGCTGGTTAGAAGGAGCGCCAGGACTGCCCGGGGAATCGCACCCGGGACAGGGACAGGACGCGAGTCGACGTGTACTTCCAGTGGTCCCAGCAATCCGAATCTCATGGTCCCCCGCTTCGAACAACGACCCACAAGCGATCTCAGCTTCGCACGCGTCGTTGCGACGCGAGGCCCCTTCAAGACCTGGCCGCAAAGCCGTTACACAACCGACTCGTCGTTGCCGAAACCTCGGAGAATAGTATTCTCCTCTCAGTAGAACTTACCTTCCAGAAGGAGTCGTTGCATGCCGAGACCCCCTCTGTTCCAGCGGGCGACCGTGACACGGATCGTTCAGGAGACCGCCGACGCGCGCACCTACGTGCTAGCTCCCCACGAAGGACCGTTCGAGTACCGCGCAGGGCAGTTCTGCACCTTCCGGGTCCGATTGAACGGCACAGAGCTGCTGCGCTCTTACTCGATGTCGAGCGCCCCGGAGACCGACAGCGAGCTGATGACGACGGTCAAGCGGATACCCGGCGGCCAGGTCTCCAACTGGCTGCACGAAAGCCTCACCGAGGGCGACGAAGTCGAACTGACGCGCCCGGCGGGGGTCTTCTGCCTGCGCGAGACCGATGCACCGCTGCTGGGCTTCGCTGGCGGCAGCGGGATCACCCCGATCCTGTCACTCGCGAAGAGTGCGCTGGCGACCACCGGGAGGCGTGTGCGTCTGTTGTGCGCGGACCGCGACAGGGACTCGATGATCTTCGACAAGGTGCTGACGGACCTGGCCAAGCGGTTTCCGGCGCGGTTCTCTGTGCTGCGTCATCTCGACGTCGAACACGGCTGGGTCAACACGGCAGCCGTCCGGGAGTTCGTCGGCGCGGACGGCGACGGCGACTGCTACGTCTGCGGACCGACCCCGTTCATGGACATCGTCGAAGCCGCGCTCCCCGGGCCCGGCCGGATCATGATCGAGCGGTTCGGCGGCGACGCCGAAGCGCCTGCCGTGGAGCCCGGCGGCGAACTCGACGGGACGGTCACCATCGTTCTGGGCCGAAAGCGGGCATCGGTGCCCCGGCACGCCGGCGAGACGCTGCTCGAAAGCGCTCGGCGTGCGGGCCTGCTCCCTCCGTTCTCCTGCGAGGCAGGCAACTGCGCCACCTGCATCGCCCAACTCACCGAGGGCCACGCGACCATGCGCGTGAACGACGCGCTGACCGAGGAAGAAGTGGCCGAGGGGTATGTCCTCACCTGCCAGGGTGTGCCGGACACTCCGTCGGCGACCGTGGTCTACGAGTAGGGGCGGTTCCGAACGCGGCTTCAAGAACGAGCGAGTCCACGCGCCCTAGCTGTCAGATGGGCTCCAGCGGCGAACCTGCTCCGCTGTCGAGCCTGACGGTTTGGTTTTGATCAGGGTTGAGCACCCGCAGAATCTCGTGCGCGTCCTTGGCAAGTTGTGGCGCGTGGTCGAGAGCGAACTGCTGGGAGGCGTTCAGCTGGTACACCCCGAGCGATCCGTCGATCTTGACGATAAGGATCGCGCCGATCCGGAGAACGACCTCGTTGTTGGGCTCGATGGCGGTCAACACCGGACCGAGGTTCGCCAGCATCTTGCTGGTGACTTCCGCGTCCCAGGCCTGCACCGTCTTCGCCTCGACAGCGTGCGCGGCGGTGGCTATGAGTTCCTTCCCCGCGGGCGTGGACGCGGCTTTGGCTGCGCGCGCCTTTTGCCGACGAAACCAGGACTCGATGACCGGCGGCTCGGGGTCGAAGGCGACAAGACCGGCCGTCGCCAGCAGGTTCTCGATCTCGGTTTCGACTCCGGAGGCGGTGGCAGCATCCGAAAGGTAGACGCTGATGGAGATCGTGTCCGTCTTCTCTGGAAGTCGAGTGAGCTGTTCGCGAACACGTTCGGCTTCTGAGATTCGCTGCTGGCTCTCGAACAGCTCCAGCGCTGTCTGCCACGAGGCGCGCGCAGTCTCGTCCTCGCTGAGGGCTGCCCAAACGTCACCGAGGTGACCGAGTGTGGTGGCCTGTTGGTAGGCGTCTTGGAGGTCACGAAAGATCTCCAACGCGGCTTCGTAGCGGCTGCGGGCAGTATCGAAGTGGCCAGACAGCCGAGCAACGTATCCGAGACTGTCCAAGGTGACGGCGGCACCCTCACGGTGCCCAAGCTCCTCGAAAACTGCCAGCGCCTGCTCACCGGCGTGGGACGCACTAACGAGGTCGCCGCCACTTGCGTAGAGCCAGCTCAAGGCATTCAACATTGTCGCTTCTCGTGTACGGTTCCCGAGCTGCTGGTACAGCTCCAGACCCCGTACGGCATGCGCTTGGGCCAGCTGAATATCGCCAATGTGCTCAAATGCGAGAGTCAGGGCGTAGTGCGTATGCGCCTGGCCAGCTACATCGCCGATGTTCTCCGCGAGCGCTAGGGCATCCTGAAGTTGGGCGAATGCTTCCTGATACCGACCAGCACGGGCGTAGGCATTGCCCAGCAGGCGATGCGCTCGTTCCTGGATCTCTGCGTTTCCATCGTGCTCGGCTGCGACGACGCCGACCTGCCATACCGCAACCTGGTCACTCAGCAGGCCTTGCCTCATGTGAAAATCGTCGAGCACCCAGGCGAGCTGCCACACGACGTCGTGCCAGCCCTGCGCCACGGCAAAGCGTTGGGCTGCGATCAAACCAGCGTGCTCGGCGTGGAACCACGCAAGAGCCTCGACGTCGTCGGAGAAGTCCTGCGGCATGCAGCCGGGCACCGCAGGGTGAAGGGTGATCGTGGCGCGGTCCGGGTCCAGCTGCCGATCTGCGGCATAGGCGCTGTGCAGATAGAAGTCGATCAAGCGCCGCATGGCACTGACCCGCGATTGCGCATCAAGGCGGTCGCGGCCGGCTCTGGCGGCATGGAGACGGATCAGGTCATGCATTCGATAGCGGGATTCGTCGAGCCGCTGAATGAGAGACAGCCTCTCCAAGGCTGTCGCGAGAGCCGCAGTCAGGTCCTCCGGCCGGCCAAGGAGATTGGACGCCGCGCGCAAGCCGATGTCCGGTCCAGGTGCCGACGCAAGCAGTCCGAGCGAGGTCGCTTCATCAGCGGTGAGTAGAGTGAACGACCACGAAACGATCGTTTCGATCGTTCGCTCACCGTCGGCCTCACGGGTCCGATGAATCTGCCTCGCTACTTCCTCCAGCGTCGCGGCCAGATCGCCTAGAGGCACTTGCCTGCTGACTACAGCGCGATCGGCGACGATGGCCAGCGCAAGCGGCAGACCAGCACAGACAACGAGTATCCGCTCCAGGGCACCGGGCACGGCCGGTAGGAGCGGGACGCCGAGCCGCTGCTGCAGCAACATGCGGGCTTCATCATTCGGCAGCCTGTCAAGCTCCAAAGACTCAACGCCAAGCTCGGCGAGTTCGGGTAGCCGATTGCGGCTGGTAACGACGACCATGCATGTCGGGTTCTTCGGAAGGAGCCTGGCGATCTGGTCCGAACTGGCCGCGTTGTCGAGCATGACTACCATCCGACGCCCGGTCATCAGACTGCGATATAGATCTAGTTGCTCATCGACGCTTTCTGGAATCGATGACACCGGGACCTTGAGTGCGTCGAGAAACGCCCGAACCGCTGCTGATGTGGTCAGTGGCTCGCTGTCGGGTGCGAAGCCTTGCAGGTCGACGAACAGCTGGCCATCGGGGAACGAGTCAGCATGGTCTTCAGCCCATCGAAGAGCAAGCGTGGTCTTCCCGACTCCTCCCCTGCCGCCCACCGCAGTGATGACGACGAGCGGACTGTCCCGCTCTGGTGCCCGCAGGATGCGGTCAAGCCGCAGCAGCTCGCGCGCACGGTTGACGAACAGCGCGGGCGCGGGAGGAAGCTGCGTCGGTTTGACCAGCCCCGGCAGTTGGTAGACGCGAACGCGCGAACTGTCACTTGACGGCAGGAAACCGGTCACCACCAGTCCGGCACCAGGGTCTCCATCGGTCGCGGAGTCACTTGTCACCCATCCAGTCTGAGCCAAGTCGCTTGATCAGGATGCGATGTTTGTGAACGTTGTCCGAGGCGGTGCTCCGTGTCAGTCATCGACGATAATCTCACCGGCCATGGAAGCGTTCCTGAAGGACGGACACCCGCTGCTCGGCAGCGTGCCGGGGCCGCTGGCGCTCGCCAGCCGCGACGGTGTGATCTGGGCGGCCGGAGGCGGTCGCGGCGATAGTGGGCTCTTGCGGTTCGACGCCGGGGGCTGGCGTGCGCGGTCGCTCGACGCACATGGCCTGCGCGCGGTGCTGCCGCTCGACGACCGGACGGCTGTGGTCGCCGGGGAGCACGGGTACGTCTCGATCGTCAGCGTCGACGCCGAGGACGAGGACGAGGACAAGGGCGTCCGGGAGGTCGAGACACAGTTCGACGGGTGCCTCTACACGCTGACCAGCGTCGGCGGGCTCATCGGGATCACCGGGGACGAGGGCTTCGTCGCGACGCTCGACCCTCGGACGGAGAAGCTGAACGTCCACCCGCGGTTCACCAACGAGCGTATCGTGAGTGCGGTCACCGCGCCCGGCGGCACGATGGTGTTCGTCGCCGGCAGCCAGCTGATACACCGGTCCGGCGACGGCACCGCAGATGTGTGGTTCTCAGGACGTGCGCCGCTCACCGACGCCGCCTATGCTCCCGACGGCCGCCTCGCGGTGGCCGGCGACGCAGGCCAGCTATACCTCGCCGCTCCCGGACAGCAGCCTGTGCGTTGCGACGACGTTCCCGATCTCGACCTGGAGTGTCTGTACTACGACCCGCGGCGGGACTGCTTCGTAGCCGTCGGCGAGAACGGCTTCGTCGGCGTACTCGGAGACGATGGCAGGTTGCAGGCGTCGCCCGCCACGGTGCCACCGTACCGCCTCACCAGCATTCTGCCGTGGCGCGACGGCCATCTGTACGCCGGCTGGACTCAGCAGGGGCCGCCTTACCGGATGCGCGGCGCGCTGTACTTCGACGGTTCCGGCGAAGCAGCCCCGAGCAAGGTGTATCAGGCTCCCCGACAAGACTTCGGCCCGCCGCGGGTGCGCACAGTCGGTCACAGCGGCCGGCCCGCTCTCGCGGTCGACGCCTTCGAGGTGATCCCCCTCGCCACCGCCGAGCAGCGGATGCCCGACGTCAGCTGGCCGGACTGCCCGTCGAAGGAGGTCCGGTTCTACGACGGCGATGTCCACGTCGCCACCGCCGAAGAGCTACTGGACGACACCGGGGACTGGGGCTACGCGGTCGCGATCCGCGGAGACCTGATCGTCGACGGCACGCTCGACGCGACCGCCGGCGGCGACGGATACGGCAGCCTGCTGGTCGTGCAGGGGGACGTGTGGGCCAACGCGGCGATGTTCCGCTATGGCATCGCGGCGTCAATCGGCGGCACCCTGGAGGTCGCGACCGCGGTGATGTGCGACCACGGCGACGACGGCGGCACGCTGTGGGCAAAAGCGATCCGCGCCCAAGTACTGTCCTACTCGCTGTATTTCCCAATACCGGACGCCGAGATCGACGCATTCTGCATCGGCGACGTCTACGGCGACCTCACCTTCCCGCCGAGCCGCGGCAACGAGGTCTTCGACGCCGGCGTACTCGAGGATGGCTATCTCGAGGAACGCATTGCGGCGCAGTGGCTGAGCGGGGGTAGATCGATCTTGCGCGACGCGTGATCCGATCGAGCCGTCGTGACGTGTTCCTACTGATCGACGGTGAAAATCACCGCGCGCCCGGCCTCAGCGGCTGTCTGGAAGAACACGTCCAGGCCGCGGAAGTTCGCCCAGGTGTATTCGAAGTCCTCATCGCTACGAAAACCTTGATAGTCCGAGAACTCCAGAGTGTCATAACGCCGACGAAGCCACGCCTCGTCGATCGGAGCCAGCGCCGCAGCAACCTCCGGGACCTGCTCGGCACGCACCAGGGCAACCACATAGTCCTCGCCCTCGTACAACTGCATCCCACCCAACACGACATGGGACAGCGGAAACGAACCGCCGGCCAGGTCCAGCGTCCCGTCGGACAGGCACCGGTGCAGCGCGTCCCACGCCTTGTCGGTCTCGAACTCGAACCGGGGATCCCAGGATTCCGCGAACTCCTCGTACTCCTCGATCACCCGAGTGATGTCCTCGTCATCCTCAGCTTCCAGCAACCGAGCCACCATCCCGGCATTGATCGCGTAGTGAACGCCACGGCAACCCACCAGAACCCCTCCTCGACCAAGCCAGAACGAACGGCTTAGGACCGCCGACCGCGAACAGCTTCGGGAGACGGCCGCCGGACGTCGCGAACATGGCGCGAGGCTAGCGACCGCATACGACACTCATCGTTTCCCACCCTCCGAACACCGCAAGTGTCCTGTTCAGAGCGCTCCGGCCTCCGGCCAGTTCGACCAGTGGGTGTTCGGTGGATGCTGCGGTCGGTAACGCGCGGTGTCGCCGGTTTCCAGCACCTCGGCGAGCATTCAGAAGGTCTCGTCCGCATCCACCTCGTCGGCAAAGCCATCCATCAGACCTTCCGGATGACGCCGTTCGTCGAGGGTCAGGATCATCGGCAGGTCCCCGGGCAGCCGCCGGTATAGCTCGGTGGTGTCGGCCAGCAGCAGACTACGGTGCGCCGGCACGAGCAGGCGTAGGGCCCGCTCCTCGACCAGCTCCAAGAAGCTGCCGTCGCCGCGGAAGCCCGGCTCTCCCTGGTCAGGCAGTTGCCGAAGGTGTGCACCACATCGAAGAGGTTGCCGCCGCGCGGGTTGCAGCCGACGAGTTCGACGACCATCGCCCACCGCTCCGGATCGCGCATCAGACGCAGACGTGCGTCTACCGGGTAGTAATAGCCGTTGTTGAAGTCGGGGAACTCCGCGTTGTCCGCCGCTTGCGTGAACTGGGCCTTGATCGCCGACGCACTCATCACTCGGACGACAGTACGCGCCGCTCCCGACGAAGCCCGCCGCGAGGAACCGGAGACAGTCGAATGGGCTCACGGCATGCCGCCGTCAACCCGAAGCGTCGCTCCCGTCGTGTAGGCGGAAGCGTCCGAGATCAGGTAGAGCATGGCACCGACCACCTCGACGGGCTCTCCGATGCGCTGCAACGCATGCGGGCGCACGCCGACCTCGAGCGCAGAACGGTCCCAGTCCGCGGTGGCTCCGGTGGCGAACGGGCCGGCCATCAGCGTATTGACCCGTACCGACGAACCGAAGGCCTTCGCGAGACCTTCAGTCAGCGAGTTGAGCCCCGCTTTCGCTGCCGCGTAGGGCAGGATCGCCGGCGTGGGCCGAATCGACCCGGTGGAGCTCACGTTCACGATCGAACCGCGGCCGGCCGCCACCATCCGCTCGCCGACCAGTGCCGAGAGCCGGAACGGGCCCTTCAAGTTGACGTTCACCACCGCGTCGAACAGCTTCTCCGTCACCGATCCGAGGGAGTCGTAGAGCGGAGACATGCCGGCGTTGTTGATCAGCCCGTCGATCCGCCCGAACCGCTCGTAGACGGCGTCGACCAGTCCGGGCAGCTCGTCCCACCGGCCGACGTGAACGCCATAGGGCATCGCGGTCCGACCGGTGGCCTCCTCGATCTCGCAGGCGACGGCCGCGCAGGCGTCGCGGTCCCGGCTGGCGACGACGACGTCGGCACCGCACGCCGCAGCGGCCCTGGCCATCTCCCGGCCGAGCCCGCGGCTGCCGCCGGTGATCAGGACGACCCGGTCGGTCAGGTCGAAGAGCTCGTCCGCGTAGCCCATTTCAGTGTGCCGTGTCGTTCGGGCGCCGCGGCGGTATCTCGAACCCAGACACGATCACGGCGTTGGTCTCGGCCGCACCGTGCCGAAGCGGCTTGGCCGCGGCGTACGACGCCGACTCGTACCAGTCCCGAGCCGCCGCCACGGACGGGAACTCCAGGACGACCGTCCGGTTGCCGTGCCACTCTCCCTCCAAAAGCTGCGGCTGGTCGTCGACAGCCAAGACGGAACCCGCGCCCTCGACGAGCGACGACCCGGCCGCCCGGCCGTAGGCGTCCATCCCCGCTTGGTCCTTGACCACCTCGGTCAGGATGACGTATCCCTTCGGCATATCACTTCTCCTTCGCCGCGCCGGCCGCTCAGCCCGCCGGGCGGACGTGGATCACGTCCTGGGCGATCTCGGCCGGCCGGGTGAGCACCTCGACCAGGATCTCGGCGACGGTCGCGGACAGAAGCGGCTTCGCGGCCCCGACTCTGGCCAGGTAGCCGTCGGCGTCCCATACCGGCCGGGCACGCTCACGGTCCTCGAGCGTGAAGTTGTTCTCGAAGAAGGCCGAGTCCGAGACGGAACCGATGATCGCCAAAGTGACGCGGATGCCGTCCGTGCGCAGGTCCTTGCGCATCGCGTTGGTGAAGCCGTTCAGGCCGTGCTTGCCGGCCGCGTACAAGCCCATCAGCGGCATGTGATCGAGGGTGATCTCCGAGGAGATGTTGAGGATGTCACCGCCGCCAGCGGCGCGGAGCAGCGGCACCGCCGACCGGGTCGTATGGATGGGGCCCAGGAGGTTGGTGCCGACGCAGGCCTCGATGTCCTCGTCGGTCGCCTCGTCGATCGCCCGGATCCGGGCCGCGCCCGCGCTGTTGACCAAGATGTCGATCCTTCCGAACCGCTCGCCGATCTCGGCGAAGGCCGCCCGGACGCTGCCGCTGTCGGCGATGTCGGTCCTGATCCCGATCGCCGAACCCCCGACCTCGGCGACGGCCGACTCCAGTCGATCGGAGCGACGTGCGAGCAGCACGACATGCGCTCCGGCTTCGGCCAGCTGCTGGGCCACGGCTTTGCCGACCCCCGTCGAGCCGCCACTGATGACCGCGACCTTGCCTTCGACACTTCTTGTCATAGTGGCTTCCCTGGAAATCGGTGATGAGAGATCAGAGCTGGAAGTGGTTGGTGACCTCGGGAATCAGGGTCACCTGGCGAAGCCGGCGCCCAGGACAGCGGCCACGGCTCCACCATCGACGAGCAGGTCGGTGCCGGAAATGAAGCGCGCGGCGGGGCTGAGCAAGAAGTCGACGGCGACGGCGATGTCCTCCGGGGTGCCCAAGCTCCTCGCGGCAGAGCCGTCCACCATGGCGCGCATGCGAGCGCCGCTCGGTCCGTCGAGTTCAGCGCGCCCCATCGCCGTGGAGATGACACCTGGGCTGACGCTGTTGATCCGGGCCCCTCGCTCGCCCCAGCTCCGGCTCGCGCCCTGCACCCGCAGGCGGTTGGCGAATTTGGCGAAGCTGTAGGCCATGCCGGCGTCCTTGAAGTTGGCCTCCGCCGCAACCGGCAGCGACAGCAGGTCGTCCGCCGGCATCGAGCGAAGAGCCGAGGCCTCGGCAGGAGTCAGGACGTCGGGATGGAAATACCCGGACATGCTAGCGATGATCACACCCGCTCCGCCGCTGGCGATGACGCTGCCGAACTCGTCCGTAACCAACGCCACGCCGAGCAGGTCAACGGCAAGGACCGCCGGCACCGACGCCTGCACCGGTGAGAGCCCAGCAGTGTGAACGAGCCGAGTGACCGGCCCGAGGGACTCCGCATGTCGGGCCAAGGCCGAGACCGACTCCCGGGACGTCACGTCGACGATGCTCGTGGTGACGGAGTATCCGGCATCACCGAGCCGGGCCGCGGCCGCGTCGAGGGTACTCGCGTCGACATCCGCCAAGAGCACCCGCAGGCCGCTCCCGATCCGCTGGGCCACGTCCTGACCCATGCCGCCGGCACCGACGACCACCAGTACTTCCCGCTCCATAGGAGCACCCTTCCTTTCGAGCAACATTCAGTCCGAAGCGGGCAGCGGCTTCGCGGCCTTGACGGTCATCGGGACCCCGTCGGAGCTCAGCTCGCCCGAACCGGAGGAGACACAGAGGAGTTCGAGGGTCTCGGCAGCGTCTACGTAGCGCTTGCCGATAAGCGTGACGGGAGCGGTCCCCTCGGCGGACGGCGTCGGCGGGCTCTGCGCGGGAACCATCGGGCTCCCGCCACAGGTCACGGTCGGCTGGTCCGTGCCGGGGACCCGGATCACGACGACCCGGGCGCCGCACACAGTGCTGGCGAGCTGGTCACCGGGACGCAGGGTCGGAGCCGTTGAGGTCATGGCGATTGTCCTTTTCGAGCAGGCGGTCGGCGAGCAGAGTCAGGTCGTAGGACTGGCGCGCCATCCAGAACCGCAGGAAGGCCGTCAGCGAATAGCGGAGGAACAGGGCTGAACCCACCACGCTCGCGACGATGCCGCCGAGGCCGATCGTGATGGCGTCGCGTTGGACGAGTGCGTCGCTGGTGTTGTGGGAGACCGCGTAGGCCACGATGCCGAGCACCGGGCCCAGCACCATGAGCACGATGCCCAGGCGCAGCCAGAGGCCGGCCCGGCCGGCCGCCGGGTCCGGGATCTTCAGCGCCGCCAGATCACGGACGAAGCGTTCTGCGCGCGTATCGGTGGATGTCACGCGGGACTCCCCAGGTAGAGGGCTGACAGTTCGGCGCGCAACACGCCGTCGGGATGGCCTTGCTGCTTCACAGCGCCCCGCACGAGGACGGCCACGTGGTCGGCGATGCCGAGGACCGCGGTCGCGAACTGCTCGACGACGAGCACCGCGACTCCCTGCCGCGCGATCTCGGCCACCTGCTCGTAGAGCTGGCCGACGATCAACGGGGCCAGCCCCATGGAGAGCTCGTCGAGCAACAGCACAGCCGGATCGCAGGCCAGTCCCCTGGCGAGCGCGAGCATCTGCTGCTCGCCGCCGGAAAGCGTCCCGGCCGTCTGCGAAGCACGCTTGGCCAGAATCGGGAACCGCTCGAAGGCGACAACCTCGACCTCGTCGCGCGACCTGCCGGTGAAGGTCATCATGCGGATGTTGTCGCGTACGGAGAGGTTGGGGAACACTCCGCGTCCTTCAGGGATGAGGCAAACCCCGGCCCGTGCCAGATCGCGCGGTGCCGCCCCGCTCATGTCCCGGCCACCGAGAAGCAGACCGCCCGCGGCAAGCGGATGGATGCCCGCGGCGACCCGCAGTGTGGTGGTCTTGCCCGCGCCGTTGGGACCAAGCAGCGCCACCACCTGTCCGGCGTCCACCCGCAGGTCCACGCCATGCAGGACGTTGACACCATCGTAGGCGGCACGGACATCGCGCAGTTCGAGAAGAGCGCTCACGAGTCCCCCAGATAGGCCGCGAGTACTCGCTCGTCCTGCCTGATCTCGGCCGGCGGGCCGACGGCGATGATCTTTCCGAGGTCGAGCACGTAGACCTCGTCGCACACGCTCATGACCAAGCCCATGTCGTGCTCGACCAGCACGACCGCGATGCCCTCGTCCGCGAGCGCGCGAAGCAGGGATGCGAAGCGTTCGGTCTCCTTGGCATCCTGTCCCGCTGCGGGTTCGTCGAGCAAGAGCACGGTGGGCCGGACCGCCAGCGCCCGACCGACCTCGACCAGGCGGCCGACACCCGTAGGCAGTGTGTCCGGAGAAGCGTCAGCGACCGCTGTGAGCTCCAGCCTGGCGAGAATCTCCCCCACCGCCTGCGCAGCCCTGCGCCGCTCGGGTCCCAGTTCGGCAGCCACGAGCAGGTTGTCGCGGATGCTGAGTCGGCCGAAGAGTTCCAGCCGTTGGAACGTCCGGGCCAATCCGCGGCGGGACCTGACCGAAGGCCGGGTCCGGGTGACGTCCCGGCCCCCGAGCCGGACCCGGCCCGACGGCGGCGTCCGCAGCCCGGAGATCACGTCGAACAGCGTGCTCTTGCCTGCTCCGTTGGGCCCGATCAGGCCGGTGACCCGGCCTTCGGCTGCCGCCAGGTCGACTCCGTCCAGCACCTTGTTGGCGCCGAACGCCACCGACACGCTCTCAACCTCCAGCGATGCCACGGGTCAGCGCCTCCTCGTCGTCCGCGCGCCACGCACGCCGCACGCCCCACCACTCGACCGGGACGTCCCGTGACTCGTCCGCCACGCCGGAAACCGCGGACCGTCGCGCGGCCGCGAACAACCGCGCGGCGTAGAACACGACGATCGCGCCGCCGGTGAAATACCAGCCGTCGATGACGTGCCCGAGGCGGAGAAGCCAGACCACGCCGAACCCGCCGAGGAGCGCCGAGAAGGCGATCCGGTCCCGGGCCAGGGGTTCCCACTCCGCGCGCAGCGTGGGAACCACACCCTCGGGGTTCTTGCCGACCCCGGCCGCAGCCAGACCGGGCGCGACAGCGGCGAGGTTCTGCGTCCACGGCGCGAGCGTCACCACCGCGGTCAGCGGCCCGACGAACACCGTGCCAGCGAACAGGCCGACACCCACCGAGCCGAGCCCGCCGATGACCGCGACCAAGAAGATCGGCAGCCCGCTCACGAAGTCGAACTGCCCGGCCGTGACCGCGCGCTCCTGCATGCTGTAGACGGCCCCACCGAGCCCGGCGATCCCCGCCGCCAGTGCGAACACCAGCACCCTGGCCAGCAGCAGATTGCCGCCGAGCGTCGCGTACGCGGCCTCGCTGTCGCGCAACGCGATCAGCCGGCGCCCGAACCTGCCACGCCGCAGCACCACGATGCCCAGCGAGACGAGCGCAAGACAGAACGCTGCGAATATCAGCAGCTGCGCGCCTTCGTGGATCTGGACCCCGAACAGTCCCGGACGCGCCGCTTGCAGGGAGCCCTGGTCGAACAGTGCGATCTGGATCCCGAGCAGATGGAACGTCGGCAGGGTGAAGACCCACCGGTCGAGGGTCACGGCGAACGCCGCGGTTCCCAGAGCCAGATACACCCCGGACAGCCTCAGCGCGGGGAGCGCGACGAGCGCTCCGACGGCGGCCGAGATGCCGACGGCCGCGGCGAGGGCCCACAGTTCGCCGTGCGAGCCGAGGTGCGACCAGACGACCGCGCCGATCCCGGCCATGCTCAGCTGGCACAGCGAGACCTGGCCTGCGTATCCCGCGAGCGGAACGTAGGACAGGGCGACCAGGCCGAGGGAGAAGATCGGCCCGTACGTGAGGAGGTCCTCCGGGCTGAGAACCGTCGCCAGAACCACCCCGAACGCGACGATTCCCGCCGCGAACATGAGCGCGCCGCGCATCGTGGGGATCGGGATCTGGCGAAGTCGGCGGTCTCGTCCCCGCAGGCGTCCATGGGGGAAAGCCAGCAGCGCACCGAACAACAGCAGCGCCGGAGCGGCCTGCCGGAGCCCGGGCAGGAACTGGTTCTGCGGGAGATAGCCGGTCAGGAAGCTTTCGGTGCAGCCGACGACGACCGCCCCGAGGAACGTGAACGGCAGACTCCGCAGCCTCCCGAAGATGGCGGCGGCGTAGGCGCTGACGATGAGCAGCGAGAGCTGGCTCGCGTCCAGCGCGACGGTGGGGGCGATGAGGATGCCGCCGATCGCCGCGAGCTCGGCGCCGAGGATCCAGGCGAACCGATTGCTGCGGACGGGATCAGCTCCGGTCAGCCCGACCAACGCCCGGTCGTCGACCGTGGCGCGCATCTGCGTGCCGGCCCTTGAACGGTAGAGCAGGAACCACAGGCCTACGGCGACGAGGACCGCGACGATCATCGTCGTGGCCTGATGCCAGGTGATCGCCGCCGGTCCGATGTGAAACGGCTTCCGGTCGGCGAAGAACGTCTGCAACGGGCGCGCGGTGTTGGGATTCCAGATCCACCGCGCAGCAGCGATCAGACCGCTGAGCAGCGCCACGGTCACCACCAGGCGCTGGGCTTCACCCAGTTCCTGCACCGGCCGGAACACGAACCGCTCGACGGCGAGGCCGAACGCCGGCCCGAGAACCAGGAGTACGACGGCCAGCGCGATCGGGACCGGCCAGCCCCAGCCGACGGACAGCTGCCAGTAGGAGAACGCCGCCAACATGCCGGCTGCGCCGTGCGCGAAGTTGAAGACACCGGTGGTCGTGTACGTGACCACCAGCCCGCTGCCGATGATCGCGTAGATCGCGGCGGTGCTCAGGCCGATGATCCCGAATGTGAGGAACTGCTCCATGGCGCGGCGCTGCTCAGGCTCTCGGGGCAGTGCTGGTCTTCGGCGGATTCACGGTTTCCTCCTCGTTGCCGATCGCGGTCGGCTGGCGGATGTGAACTTCTCGTCGGCGACCGTCCGGGCCGAGGGCCGATGGGTGGCCGGGGCCGGGTGAACCCGGTCTGTGTCCCACATGAAGGTCTGAGCAGCGAGTTCGGAACACGGTGCGAAACCGGGCGAGTCTTCCGCTCTCTGTGTCTGTAAATTAGCTTCTCATTGACGGAGAATCAACCATCCAGCCGAGGAGGGGCAGTGCCCGCTCAACGTCGAGGGACCGCAATCGCCATGACCGAGGACGAACTGGACGAGTTCTTGCGCGAGGAGCCGATCTGCCGGGTCGCGACCATCGGACCGGGCGGCCATCCCCACGTCGGCGCACTGTGGTTCGTCTGGGACGGCACCGCGCTGTGGCTCAACTCGCTGACCCGCAGCCAGCGCTGGACCGACTTGGACCGCGACCGGCGGATCAGCGTCGTCGTCGATACCGGAGGGACTGACTTCCTGCAGCTCAAAGGGGCCGAGCTGACCGGCCGCGCAGAGCTCGTCGGCGAGGCTCCGCGCACCGGAGCGCCGGTCGACGAGCTCCGCGAACCCGAGCTGCTGTTCGCCGGCAAGTACGCCGGCGGCCGCACGTTCGCCTACGACGGCCGGCATGCCTGGGTACGTCTGACCCCGCAGAAGATCGTGAGCTGGGACTTCGCCAAGATCCGCCGCTAGGAAGTCAGGGCCGTGATCAGGGGGCTGACAGCGTGGCTCACGGCGTGAGAATCTAATTCTCACTCACGAGAAGGGTAATATCATGCCGCTCGACGATCTGATCGAGATCCAGCAGCTCCTGGCCCGCTACGCGGTGTCCATCACACAGGGCGACATCGACGCGGTGCTCGCGGTCTTCACCGCCAACGGGACCTACAGCGCGTTCGGCGACACCTACCCCCTGGCCGAGTTCCCTGCGCTTATCGCCGCCGCGCCCAAGGGGCTCTTCCTCACCGGGACCGCCGTCGTCGACATCTCCGGTGATGTTGCGAGCGGGACCCAACCCCTGTGCTTCATCGACCACGCCACCCACGACATGCGGATCGGCTACTACAACGACACCTACGTACGGACTGCCGAGGGGTGGCGGTTGCGGACCAGGGCCATGACCTTCATCCGGCGCAGCGGAGCGCACGACTCGGGGCGTCCCCACGCCTTCGAGCGCCCCGCGTCGTGAAGGCCGCCGCGGACGTGGACGTCGCAGAGTTCCGATCCGGTCTGCGGTCCTGGCTGGACGAGAACGACCTGTCCGCCGGGCCCGACCACACGCTGGACGGACAGGTCGCACAGCTGGCCCGGGTGCGACGCGCGCTGTACGACGCCGGCTGGATGCGCCACGGCTGGCCCGCCGAGATCGGAGGGCTCGGCGGGCCGGCCGTCCTGCGGGCAGCGCTCGGAGAGGAGGTCGCAAGCCGCGACCTGGCCGAGCCGGGGATCTACTCGATGGTCGAGGTCCTGGCTCCGACGATGATCTCCTACGCCCGGCCGGTGCTGGCCGCGGAGATGGTGCCGTTGCTCCTCAGCGGCCGGGAACAATGGTGCCAGGGCTTCTCGGAACCAGGATCCGGCAGCGATCTCGCCTCCTTGACGACAAAGGCGATCTCGCGCGGTGAGAACTGGGTCGTCACCGGCCAGAAGGTCTGGACGAGCCTCGCCCAGTATTCGGCGCGCTGCGTCCTGCTGACACGGACAGCCCCGGGCCACAGCGGGATCACAGCCTTCTTCGTCGACATGGACACCCCCGGCATCACTGTCAGACCACTGCGGACCATGCACGGTGTCGACGAATTCGCCGAGGTGTTCTTCGACGACGTCGCCGTCCCCGGGGACCGGATGCTGGGCCGGCCCGGCGACGGCTGGCAGCTGGCGATGGACCTGCTCCCCCACGAACGGTCGACCTGCTTCTGGCACCGGATCGCCTACCTGTACTCGCGACTGGACCGGCTGCTGGCCGAGGCCGCCGATCACGACGAGGCCGCTCTCGGCGCCGCCTATCTGGCGCTGCACACCGCTCGCTGCCGGTCGCACGCGACACAGCGACGGCTCGCCGAAGGAACTCGGCTCGGACCGGAGACGTCCATCGACAAGGTGCTGCTGGCCTCGGCCGAACAGCAGCTGTTCGACACCGTCCGCGACTTGCTGCCGGGCGTGCTGGAGCTGGCGGAATCGCCTTGGCGCGCGGAGTACCTGTACTCGAAGGCCGCGACAATCTACGGCGGGACCGCCGAGATCCAGCGCAACATCATCGCCAGACGACTGCTCGATCTCGGGAGGGACTGAGGATGGACTCCGCCGAACGGGATCTGCTCAACGAGTCGCTTCGCAAAGCGATGACCGCCTCGTCCGGCCGGGCCCTTGACGTGGCTCTCGCCGAGCTCGGATGGGCCGACTTACTTACCGAGGTGCCGGAGTTCGCGATCGCGACCACCTTCCGCCTGTTCGGCGAGACCGCCGCTCATGCGCCGCTGCTCAACGACGTCGTACTCCATGCGGCGGGGCGCACGCTCGGCGGCACGGTGCCGCTGCCGTTCGCAGGCGGATCGTGGGTCGTCTGGGAGCGCGACGACGTGGACAGCAGCGCGTTGGACCCCGACTTGCCCCTCCGCACGACGGAGGCCCCGTCCGGGGATCCGATCCCACTCGCCGCCGGCCGCCGAGCTCTGGGCTGGTGGCTGCTCGGCTCCGGGCAGGCCATGCTCGACCTGGCCCGCTCGCACGCGCTCGATCGCGAGCAGTTCGGCCGGCCGATCGCCTCCTTCCAGGCCGTACGGCATCGACTCGCCGAGACCTTGGTCGCGCTCGAAGGTGCCCAAGCAGCTCTGGCGGCAGCCGACGACGACCTCAGCTCCCTGCTGGCCAAGGCAGCGGCCGGAAACGCCGCACTGACGGCAGCCCGCCACTGCCAGCAGGTCCTCGGCGGGATCGGCTTCACCGCCGAGCACGGACTGCACCGCCATGTCCGCCGCGTCCTGGTGCTGGACGGACTGCTCGGCAGCGCACGGGAGTTGACCCGCGAAGCCGGTGCCCTACTGCTGTCGAACGGCCGAACTCCGCGCCTCATCCAGCTCTGATTTCCTCGGACCCCACTGGGAGTAGAACGTGACCGATCTCTGGAAGGACCTTCTGGGCTGTCTGGATCTCCGCGAGACGGAGCCGGGCACATGCTTCGAGGGCAGCAACCAGCGGCTGACCTATCATCGGCTGTTCGGTGGACAGCTCCTCGCCCAGTTCGTCCGAGCCGCTTCCCTCGTCTGTCCGGACAAGACCATCAAGTCCATGCACGCCCTCTTCCCGCGGGAGGGCCGGTCCGACGAACCTGTTCGATACGAAGTGGAACGCGCCCACGATGGCGGCACCTTCGCGACCTTGACGATCAGAGCCCGACAGCAGAAGGGCATCATCGCAACCGCCTCCGTGTCCATGCACACGGTCGAGGAAGGGCTCGACCACCAAACGATCTTTCGGGTCCCGGAACTACCAGGCAGGGCACACCAAGTGACCTTCGATCTGATCCCCTGGGACACCCGCTCGACTGACGACCTCGACGCGCGAACCGTGGAGACAGCAGAGTTCGACCTCTGGATGCGCACGCCGAAGACCGAGCCGGCGCTGACGACGGCACTGACCGCCTACGCAACAGATCTAACCCTTATCGGGACCGCCCTGCGCCAGGTCGAAGGGGTCTGTCAGCAGGACGCGGGCACGGCGTTCAAGTCGGCCGTCACATCACACAGTCTGTGGTTCCATCGCCCCTTCCGCACAGACGACTGGCTGCTCCTCCGCCAGCACAGCCCTGTGCTCGCGCACGGCCGCTGTTTCGGACGAGGCGACGTGCTCACTGCGGCCGGCTTCCTCGTCGCTTCTTACGCGCAGGAAGCGATGCTTCGTTTCTTGTAGTGCGTAAACCAGGACGGTCGGGGCACAAGGTAGGACCCCACCCGCCCGGTCGAGATCACGGTAGAAATCAGGGCACTGAGCCGGGACTGGACGGACCGCGGCTTCCGCGACCCGCGACAGGGCGGACGGCTGCTTCCACACAATCGAGCAGGCAGACAGGTAGCGTTTCTCACACGCCCTGACAACTCCGATCGCAGCATCCTGAAGGACGACCCGTCGTGATCAATCTCCCCGATATCGACTTCACCAGGATTCGATCACTCGGCCCTGGCGGACAACGCGACGGTTTTGAGCAGTTCATCTGCCGCCAGGTCGCGCAGGATCGACCCATGCCTGGCGCCACGTTCGTCTCACTGCACGGTGCCGGCGGCGACGGTGGCGTCGAGTGCTATTGGACCATGCCCGACAGCACCGAACACGGTTGGCAGGCCAAGTACTGGACCACTCATAGCGACGTCGACAAAACCCAGCTCGACAAGTCCGTCAGCGCGGCTCTGGAACAGCATCCGAACCTCACCAAGTACACAATCGCCATCCCTGCCGACCCGACCGGTCGCACCGGGCGCACCAACAAGGCCAAGTCCCTCCTCGAAAAGATCGAGGACACAGGAGGCTGGCTAGAGGGCTGGCAGGACATGGCGACCGCCCGCAGCATGACCGTGAGATTCGAGTTCGAGTGGGCAACCAACGTCGTTGCCCGCCTCGAACGTCTCGACACCACCGGCATCCAACGACGCTACTGGTTCGACGCCGACGTCCTTGCTGCCCAGTGGTGGGAAGACCGGCTGCAAGGGGCTGTCAACGCCGCGCGCCCCCGCTACATGCCTGATCTGAACGTCACCGTGCCCGCCGCGATGTCAATCGCAGCGCTCTGCTCCGACGATGAGTGGTGGGCGGTCGTCAACAAGCAGATCAATGCAGTCGACAAATCCGCCCAGCAAGTCCGCATCGCAAACCGGCTTGTACTCGCCGCGGATCTCAACGCGGCCCTCGACGCCGCCACCACAGTCACTGACGCGCTCGCCGTCTGGTACACCGCGCGCACAACCAATGGACTCGACGGCCTCGCCCAAGCACTCGAGGCGGCCTCGAACATCATCAGCGGCCAAGAAGCGACCGAAACCGCAGCGATGGACGCCAAGTACCCCGGCGACAACTGGGACACCCAGCACTGGCGGCAGTTCCAGGCCGAGTACCAGGCGAAGTTCCCGGCAGCCGCCGTCGATGCCCTGCGCGAACTCGGAGAGAAGCTCGCCGAGGTCACCGAGCTCTTCGTCAGCCCGCTCGGGCGCCTCGCCGGCGCTCAGGCCGCGCTCATGACCGGCCCGGCTGGTGTCGGGAAGACGTATCTTGCCGTCGACGCGGTCGTCCGGCGCCTGGGCCAGGGGCGCCCCAGCGTCATGATGCACGGGCGCTGGTTCACCGATGGCGACCCGCTCACTCAACTGCGCGACCTGCTGCAAATGCCGTCCGATCTCACCGGTGAAGATGCCATCGGGCTCCTCGATGAGGCGGCCCAGGTCGCAGGCACCCTGGTGCTCCTCGTCATCGACGCGCTGAATGACACCCGTCCGCGGTCAACGTGGCGCGACAACCTTGAACGTCTTACCACCAGCGTCGAGAAGTACCCGAACGTCCGGCTTCTCCTCACCTCCCGCACACACTACGTCAGCCAGATCCTTCCGCCGGGCCTCGCCCTGGAGCGGTTCGAGCACACCGGATTCGAGGGGGTCGAGTTCGAGGCGGTCAGCGAGTACGCCGCGTTCTACGGCCTCGAACCGCCGACGTCGCCACCCATCCATGGCGAGTTCGACAACCCGCTGTACCTGCGCCTGGTCTGCGAAGCGTTCAAGAACAGCAGCCGACTGACGCTCGACCAAGCAGCCATGGGGCTCGACGAGCTCACCCGGATGGTCCTCGACAACGCGAACGACCTCGTCAGCGACCGGATCGGCGCCTCGCACTCCGACCGTGTGGTCCACCGGGCCATGTCCGCTCTCGCCTCAGCCATCGCCGACGGCGACGAGCCGTGGCTGACTCGGCCCGAGGCCCAAACGCGGCTGGTACCGGTCTGGCCTGACCAAAGCGCCGAGAAGTCACTCCTCGACGCGCTCATCGCCCAGGGACTGGTCGAAGAGGACAACGTCCCCGACAGCAGCCCTTACGGCACGGACATCATCACCATCACCTTCGAGCGAATCGGACATCACCTCATCGTGTCCGACGCGCTTTCCGAGGTCACTGACGCTGCCGGCGTCGCCACCGAGCTCAGCGGCCGTCTCGGCCGGATCATCGGGCTGGGCGCCACCATCGACCGTGGCCTGCTCGAAGCAACATCAGTAGTCATCGCGGAACGGCTCGGGCTCGAGCTCACCGACTTCCGCGCTGAGATCGGCGACGACGATGCGATCACCGCAGCCGTCGTCGCCGGCATCGCATGGCGCGACGCGACATCCATCACCGATGCAACCCGTGACGTCATCATCGACGGGCTCCGTCTACAGAACGTGTTCTCCGACGCTTTGACGATGCTGTTCCGGCTCGCCGCCCGCCCCGACCACCCTCTGAACTCCGACTACCTGCACGAATTCCTCACCGGCTTCAACATGGCTGCCCGCGACTCGTTCCTTTCCGGCTGGCTTCACATCACTCACGACACCAACGGAGCGGTCGACCGACTCATTCGGTGGGCCAGAGAGAAACCCCTGGACCAAGTCGGCGAGCAAACCACCCGCCTCTGGGTAGCCGCGCTCCTGTGGGCGGCCAGCGCCACCGACCGCCGCGTTCGAGACCCTGCCACCATCGGTGCCGCTCGTCTCCTGACCCGTCACCCGAACCAAGCGGCCGGATTGATCAACCAGTTTGCGGCACTCGACGACGACTGGGTCGTCGAACGAGCCTGCGAGGTGGCTTATGTGGCCCTTCTTGCGAAGGGCACGCATGACGACTGGTCCGCGGTTGCCGAGGTCGTGTGGAACAAGGTCTTCTCCGTTCCCGAAGCAGTGACTCCGAATGCTGCTGTCCGTGACGCCGCCCGCAGCATCCTCGAAGCCGCCAACGACCGTGGCGCCCTTCCCACGGACGTCACCGCCGATCAATTCCGGCCCCCGTACGCGAGCGACTGGCCGATCACCTGGCCTTCCGAAGCCGACATCGCCCTCTACGAGGACGAACCGAGCAATTACCCAAAACTGGTTCGCTCGGCCACAGACGACGACTTCTTCATCTACCAGCTCAGCCCCGAACTGGAAGACCGCCCCGGCATCGACCTGCGCGACGCTGCGCGGTGGGTTGTCAACGAAGTCATCCGGCTTGGCTACCAGCCTCGACTTCACGCGGCCTTCGACGGCTACGTCGTCGCCAAGTACGGCATCGGCCGATCCAAGCCCGCCTGGATTGAACGCATCGGCAAGAAGTACCAGTGGATCGCGCTCAACCGCCTGATCGGCATCGTCTCTGACCACGTTCCCAAGACACCCGACAGCTGGGACCCGCCGGCGCCCGCCATCCCCGGTCCTCACACCAGCATCTCCCGCCAGGTCGACCCCACCGTCGTGGAGTTCGCGCCGGCCGACCCGATCCCGCGCACATGGGTACCCCGCTACGACTGGGCACCCACAGTCTCGATGACCGATGCCGAGTGGGTTGCTGACGATGCAGACCTCCCAGACATCGCAGTTGGCGACGCCATCCTCGACGGTCGTCCTCACACCGTCCTGTCCGGCAGCTACGAATGGACCAACGCCTCCGACTCCAAAAGCCGTACCCGGGGCATCTGGACACACATCAACAGCCATCTAGTCGCGGCCCAAGACCTTGATACCGCCGTCGGCGAGCTCGAAGGACGTGATCTATCAAACGCCGCCATCGCCAGGCAACCCCAGACGTACCGCGGGTTCGTCGGCGAATTCCCCTACGGCCATCACCACGGAGAGCGTCTCCACGAGATCCAACACGACTGGACCAGCCCGCTCGCCGTTCCTACTCAGCCCGCCGCCTGGAGTCTCTTCGGTGAGTACGAGTACGCTCCTGGAGACCAAAGCACGATCTCTCTCGACGTCCCAGCCCCCGCCTTCTTCGGAGCCGTGCCCGGCGAACTCCGCTGGAACGGACGCAACGGTTGGAGCGACCGCACAGGCCAACGCGTCGCAAGTGTCCGGCACGCAACCAATGCAGGCCACAACGAGCTCCTCGTCGACACTGAATGGCTCGAACAGTGGCTCACCGCCGAGCGGAAGTCGCTTATCTGGGTCGAGAACGCCGGCAAGGACGTATACGACAGTTCCGGCGGTAAAGGAGGCCACCCGGGCAGGCTGATTCGCTCTCTGGTTCGATCCTGGACCCCCGGGAACCCGGTTCAGACCGCCGCACCCGGCTGGTACCGCCTCGCCTCCAGCAGTCCTTGAATCGTCCCGACGACAAGGCCTTGTAGACGACATCTGTCAGGGCCGCGCCGACGTACGCCTGGAGTTCTACGCCTGCTGTGGGACTGGTTTCACTAGCTCGTGTTTGAGCTGAAGCTGAGACGCCCGCAGCGGACCGGCAAGACGGCACAGCGCCGCCACAGCCAGCCCGCAGATCGCGGCAAAGATGTGGCCCAGATCCCAGACGGTACCGCTCGTGATCATAGGCGTGATGAGGATGCCGAGCAGGACTGCCGCGAACGCCAGACGCGCCCGGCCGTGCATCGCCAGCACGGCCGCGGCCAGACTCGCGACCAGGATGTAGCTCACCCCGACGTCGGTGGCGTTTTCGAGCCTCACCGGCGCGCGGCCCCGGTCGATCGCGCTGCGCAGTACGGCCTCGGTGAGCAGGGAGCCGAGGACGTGGCCGGACACCGCGATGACGGCCAGTCGCGGGGTGCCCCAGCGGCGCTCGGCGAAGGCGCCGAAGGTGGCGAACGCGAGGATGTACAGGTCCAGGCCCGAGCCGTGGTCGTCCACCCAGAAGGCACTGGTGGCCAGGACGGTCAGGGCGTGGCTGTGGAGTTGGTCGAGGTTGGTGCTGTTCACCGTGGTCATGATGTCGATCAGGTGCGGCGGGGTCGTCGCCTGGACCAGGGTGAAGCAGGTGAACACGGCGATGTAGCAGAACGTCGCGGGGGCCGACAGGATCCAGGCGTGCAGCCGTCCGGTCCACGGTGTCAGGCGACGCACGAGACGGCGAGCCGACGGGACTCGGCGTCCCAGGGCCTTGAGCACGTACCAGAACAAGACGGCGACCTCAGCGACGAAGACCATCCGGGTCGTTCCTCTCCCCGGCCATCGTGCCGAAGCGTCGGGGCGCCGTCGTCGACGGCGTGCACTGGTTGTGGTGTCGGCGACAGTTTATCCAGCCAGGTCAGGCCGATACGGTCGGGACACCGGACTTCTGTCCGCGCGCGAGTTCCTGCCGAAGCACGAACTTCTGGATCTTCCCACTCCCGGTCCGCGGATACTCCTCCACGATGTGAAGTTCCTCCGGCCACTTCTGCCGGGCCAGGCCCACCCCGGCGAGGTGCACCCGCATCTCGTCGATCGACGGCGAGTCGTGACCGGGCCGGAGCCGGACGACGGCTGCCGCGTGCTCGCCGAGACGGGCGTCCGGGGCCGCGACGACGGCGACTTCAGCGAACGCCGACATGCCGAGCAGCGCCTCTTCCACCTCCACGGCACTGACGTTCTCCCCGCCGCGGATGATGATGTCCGCCTTGCGGCCGGTGATCGTGAGGTATCCGTCCTCGTCGAGGACGCCGAGGTCGCCGGTGCGGTACCAGCCGTCGTCGTCGAAGGCTGCCTTGGTCAATGCGGGATCCGTGTAGCCGATGCACAAGTCCGGCCCGCGGCTCAGGATCTCTCCGTCCTCGGCCAGGCGGATCTCTACGCCGGGCATCGGATTCCCGTCGGTGTACAGCCGCTTGCTCTCGGGCTTGTCGTACCGGCACCCGGTGATGGAGGGGTGTTCGGTGCTGCCGTACGACCGGAACGCTGTGATGCCGAGCGCGGCGAGCCGCTCGGTGAACGCCGCCGGAACCGCCGACCCGCCGAGGCCGGCGTACTTCATGGCAGCCAGGTGCCCGGGGGTGAAGTCGGGATGGTCGAGGAGGCTCATCACGTAGTAGGGCGCCCCGCCACCGACGTTCAGCCCGTCGGTTTCCATCAATTCCAGCACGATGGTCGGGTCCCAGACGTCGATGAGGTTCACCGGGTTCCTCTCGACGATGGGGATCAGGAACGCGTTCACCATCCCGATGAAGTGGCCCACCGGCGCGGCGGTAAGCTGCCGGGCCCGGTCGGGCGGGTAGATTCCGGCCAGTTGGCCGGTCTCGAAGGCCAGCGTCCGGTGGCTGTGCACGACGCCCTTGGGGTCGCGCGTCGTGCCGGAGGTGAACGCGATCAGCGCGGGGCCGGCCGGGTCGACCGCGAGCACACCCGCCATGGGCTCGTCGCCGAGCAGGTCGTCGAAGTCGCGTCCCACGACGCCCACGACGGGGACGTCCGCACTCAGATCCGGCTGATAGCTCAGATGCCCGAACCGTTCGGCCGTCACGAACACCTTCGGTGTGACGGACCGGAGGATGTACTCGACCTCCTTACGCCCGTAGAAGTGCACGATCGGCACGACCGTGGCGCCCAGGAACGACGCGGCCCAGAAGACCGCGGCGGCCTCCATCCAGTTCGGGAGCTGGAGCGCGATCACATCGCCGGGACCGACGCCGCGCTCACGCAGACCGGCGGCCAGCCGACGCGCCACGAGTTCGACATCGCGGTAGGTGCCCGCCCACGGCCGCACGGCCGAGTGCACCCGGAAGACCGTGTCGGGCGCGGCCGCGAGCCCGGTGGCCACCAGATCGCCGATCGTGTCCGTGGTCCACCAGCCCTCGGCCTCGTAGCGGTCGACCAGCTCAGTAGGAATCGCTCGCATGCAACGCCCCATCCTTGAATGAGAACTGCACTCTCCGTCTCGGAGAACCTAAATCCCACACCGAGCGAGGGTCAATACTTTCCGGCGGCCGACCGCCGCACCGGATCGCCGGCGTCACCTCAGACTGCCGACCAGCCGTTGTCCACCGGCAGAACAGCGCCGTTGATGTTGCTCGCGGCGTCGGAGGCCAGGAAGACGATCGCCGCCGCCTGCTCATCAGCCTCGGCGACGCGACCGACGTTGCCCATGTACGCGCCGATCACGGACAGCCCCAGAGACCCGGGATCGACGTCGATGCTGATGTTCGTGGCCGTACCGCCGGGAGCGATCGCGTTCACGCGTATCCCCTTGTCGCGGTACATCACAGCCGTCGACTTCGTCAGACCGATGACGCCGTGCTTGGACGCCGTGTACGCAGCGCCTGCTGCGCTGCCGCGAAGACCGGCCTCCGAGGCGGTGTTGACGATCGCCCCCTTGCCCCGCGCCACCATCACGGGCAGAACCGCGCGCGTCAGTTTGAAGGGGGCGGTGAGATTGATCCGCAGGACCCGGTCCCACTCGGCGTCGGCGATATCCCCAGCGGCGGACATCGTGTCCATGATCCCGGCGTTGTTGACCAGCACGTCGACGCCCCCGAAGGACTCCACGGCGGTCGCGACGACCCTGTCGATGACCGCCTGCTGGCACAGGTCCCCGACCACCGCCACTGCGGTGCCGCCGGCCTGCTCGATCTCATGGACGACCGCCTTGGCGGAGTCCTGGTTCAGATCGGCGACGACGACGTTCGCGCCTTCGTCGGCGAACCGCAGCGCGGCGGCACGGCCGATCCCCGAACCCGCCCCGGTGACGATGACGCTCCTGGTGGCGAAGCTGCTGGCACTCATTTCATGGCTCCTGTCGGTCGAGATCAGCTGTCGCACCGACGCTACCTTGCCTGTCACTAAGTGCCAAGTTGTCGTTCAAGGACAGTTGGTGAGATAGGCTGGGAGCCAGGACCACCGAAGAGAGTGAGGAGCGAGCGTGCCCCGAGAACCGGATGTGCAGACCGGCGCGCGTTCCCCCATCACCGAGCGGCGCAAAGAGCAGACGCGATTGGAAGTCGCCCGGGAGGCGGTTCGCCTGTTCGCGGCGAACGGCGTCGCGGCGACCTCTGGCGAGGACGTGGCACGCGCCGTCGGGGTGTCCGTGCGAACGCTGTGGCGCTACTTCCCGACCAAGGAGAGTTTCGTCCAGCCGGTGCTGGCGACCGGGATCGAAGCGACCGCGGCATGGCTGCGCGACTGGCCCCACGATGTCGCCCTGATGGATCATCTAGCCGCCCGCGGACGGCAAATGACAGGCGAGGTGCTCGCCGCCGGCATCGATGCCGAGGCGTTCACCGCAGTGCTCCGGCTCATGCGGGACGAACCGGCGTTGCGATCCGTCTGGCTGCAGGCGCACCACGAAGCCGAAGCCGTGTTCGGCGCTGTTCTGGCCGACCGTGCTGGCGGGAGCCCGGACAGTCTTGAGATCCGCGTCCAAGCCGCGGCGATCAACTCGGCGCTGCGCGTGGCGGCCGAGCAACACGCTTGGCACGGTCTGGACAATCCGGCCGTCGCCGCCGACCCGAGTGTGGTGTACCGCGAAGCGCTGCTGGCGCTGTCTCATGTGCTGCCGCAGTGATCTGTATTGCGGCAGCGGCCCCCGAACGTGGGGTGAAACGGACGGTCAGTCAGAAGCCTGATCCGCAGAGATGCCGCCGAGGCAGAACCGCCAGATCTCGCCGGAATCGACCGGATGACCATGGCCGTCAGCAGGAACACCGTGTGCCTGAGCCGCGAACATCACCGTCTGCATGACCAGCGCTGCCCGGCGGCGGGGCTTGCCGGAGGGGATCGCGCCGGAGTCGGCGGCCTCTTCGATGAGGTCCGTCAGGACCGTCAGCACCGGCACGTGCGCGGTCGCCACCTGCGCGGGGTGCTTGACCAGCAGCTGTAGCGCGAAGTCGCTGAACAACGGACGCTGGACGCCCGGGTCCGGGTGCGACTGCATATAGAGCAGTTCGACCGCGGCTCGCAGCCGGCGCAGCGGATCGGTCTCGGCGGAGGCCGCTTCCCGCATCTGGACCGCCGACCTGGCGAGCGCGTCCTCGAACAACGCGAGCAGCAGTTCGTGCTTGCCGTCGAAGTGCTGGTAGAAGCTCCGGAGGGACTGCTTCGAGCGGTCGACGACCTCTTGGACCGTGAAGTCCGTCGTCCCCTTCTCGCCGATGAGCTCCTGCGCCGAGTCCAGAAAACGCTGGACGCGCTGCTCGGCGCGGAGCTTGGCCGCACGAGTGGATTTCTCGACGGCGCGCTGGCGCCAGGCGGGTTCAGTCGCTGCTTCGGTCACAGGCAGAACGATACTCCACCTCAGCGATAAGGAAACGGGACGCCCTACCGAACCGCGCATCACATCTTTCGAGAGTCTTACTTTCGCGAAACGTAAATGTTATTCTCAGCCCCATCGGCCGGGTGCGATCCTGCGGAGGAAGCCTGTGGAGTTCGAGTTCGACGAGGACCAGCTACTGCTGCGGCAGTCGGTACGCGAGACCGTGGCCAAGTCCCGTTCGCTTCCGGAGGAGAAACTCTGGGCGACCTACCAGCAGCTGGGATGGCTCGAGGCTCCGCCGGTCGAGCTGGCGATCGTGCTGGAGGAGCTGGGATACGCGGCGGATCCGACCCCGTTCCTGGCTTCGGCCACCTGGTTCGCTCCGCTCGCCGGCCGCCTGCCCGAGGGCTCGGGGACCGGCGTGTTCGACGGCGCGGGCCGGTTCGTCCTGGATGCCGACCGGGCTGACGAGGTCGCGGTCCTGAGCCGTGACGGGGTCACCGTCCTGAAGGGTTCCGAGGTCGAGGCCGAGCGGATCGTCACCTTCGATCCGACCCTGCACGTGGCACAGGTGTCGTTCACGGCCGCGCCGGACCTCGTCGCCGGGATCCCAGACCTGGCCCTCATGGGCCTGGCGATCTCGACGGTCGGCAGTTGCCGCCGCATCCTCAACCTGGTCGTCGCGCACGCAAAACAGCGGGTGCAGTTCGACAAGCCGATCGGCTCGTTCCAGGCCGTCAAACACAAGGCGGCCGACATGTACGTCGCCATCGAGCGGGCCAGGGTGCTGGCCTACTACTCGGCCTTGACCATCGCCGAGGACGACCCACGCCGTGGCAAGGCGGCGGCCATGGCGAAGGCCGCTGCCGGCGAGTGCCAGCGCGTCGTCTTCCAGAACGGCTTCCAGCTCTTCGGTGCCATGGGGTTCACCTGGGAGAACGAGCTGCAGGTGCATCTGAAGCGAGCCAAGGCCGGGGACCTGCTGTTAGGCACGGCCGCCGTCCACAGAAAGGCCTTGGTGGCATGAAACTGGCGTCCGATCCCGAGGTCGAGGCCTTCCGGGCGGAGTTCTCCGCCTTCCTCGACGCGAACCTGCCGAGCCAGGAGCAGGCCGTACCGCGTTCGATGTCGAGCGCCGACGTCCCGGAGTGGGCTCGGCGGTGGCAGCGGACGCTGTTCGACGCCGGCTGGCTGCTGCCGGGCCAACCGCCGGAGTTCGGCGGGCGCAATGCCACCGTCCCACAGCAGCTGGCCCACCTCGAAGAGCTGTCCCGGCGGCGGATCTATCACAGCTTCAACCCGCAAGGACTCGGGATCATCGCCGCTTCCCTGCTGACGTTCGGGACCGACGAGCAGAAGAAGAAGTGGGCCCTGCCGATCCTGCGCGCGGAGATCACAGCCGCGCTCGGCATGAGCGAGCCCGGCGCCGGCAGCGATCTGGCCGGGCTGCGGACGCGCGCGGTGCTGGACGGCGACCGCTTCATCGTGAACGGGCAGAAGGTCTGGACGTCGGGGGCTCACGATGCGGACGTCCTTCTGACCTTCGTCCGCACCGACCCGGACGCGCCGAAGCACAAGGGCATCAGTGTCCTGCTCATCCCGACCGACACCGAAGGGCTGTTGAGGAAGCCGTTCGGGTCCATCGCCGCCCCCGACGACCTGGACTTCAACGAGGTCTTCTTCTCCGACGTCGCCGTGCCCGTCGAGAACCTGGTCGGCCCGCTGCACGGCGGGTGGTCGGTGGCTCACGGTTCCCTCGGCCACGAACGGTCGATGTTGTGGCTGAGCTTCGCCGAACGGCTGGACGACCTCATCCGGGACGCGCCTAGCACCGAGGACTGGTACGCGAAGCTGCTGATGGACGCCCAAGCGCTTCGGCTGCTCGGCTACCGCCAGCTCGGTGAGCACCGGAACGAGGCCGAGCTGTCGGTCCTCAAACTGCTCGGTTCCGAGGCCATCCAGGCGGCGAGCCTGGCCGCCCTCGAAGAACACGCTCCCGACAGCCTGGTCCACCCGACTTCGACGGCCCCGTTCAACCACATGACCCTGGAGGCGTTCTCCGCCAGCTGGTTCGAGCGCTATGCGCGCAGCTTCGGCGGAACGATCGCCGGCGGCACTTCGGAGATCCAGCGCAACATCATCGCCGAGCGGATCCTCGGCCTTCCCAGGTAGGAGAACCACGCATGGATCAGATTCTGTACGAGGTCACCGACAAGGTCGCCGTCATCAGTCTGAACCGCCCGGAAGTCGCCAATGCCCAGACCGGCGAACTGCTGGACGCGCTGGACGCGGCCTGGTGCCGGGCGGCGGCCGACGAGGACGTCCGGGTGATCGTACTGCGGGGCAACGGGAAGCACTTCTCCTCGGGCCACGATCTGAAGGACCGTTGGCCGGCGCCGGAGGAAGTAACGCTGGAGTGGATCTACAACGCCGAGTCCCGCCGCTATCTGGAGTACTCCCTGCGCTGGCGGAACATCCCGAAGCCGTCGATCGCGGCCGTCCAGGGCAAGTGCATCGCCGGCGGGCTGATGCTCTGCTGGCCCTGTGATCTGATCGTGGCTGCGGAGAACGCGGAGTTCTCCGATCCTGTGGTGCGCATGGGCATCGGTGGAGTGGAGTACCACGGACACACCTGGGAACTCGGTGCGCGCAAGGCCAAGGAGATCCTGTTCACCGGCCGGGCGATCACGGCGACGGAGGCAGAGAAGGTCGGCATGGTCAACCGAGTCGTGCCGCTGGCGGACCTCGACACCGTCACGATGGATCTGGCACGCGATGTCGCCCAGATGCATCCGTTCGCACTGCGGCAGGCCAAACGGGCCGTCAACCAGACCCTTGATGTGCAGGGTTTCTACGCCGCCGTGCAGTCCGTGTTCGACATCCACCAGACTGGGCACGGAAACGCTCTGAGCGTGTCGGGGTACCCGATCCTCACACAACTAGAGGACATGAAGAAGCACATCAAGGCCCAGTGATCTGTCATCTTCCAGCGGAAGGGCGGCCGCCGGCACCGGGGCCGGTGTCCAGGCACGCGGGCGGCAGGCGGCTTGTTCTGCGAGCTCGGGACGTCATGCGTCACGTGTCTGGAGCCTTGGACCGAGGCAGGGCCTTGCGCCTAGAAGGCTTCACGACCGGCGCGTCGTCCGGGACCAGGTAGGTAGGGATCTTCGCGGCGTCTCTCCGGCGGAGGCGGAGGACTTCGAGAGCCGCGCGCCGACGCTGAGGATCCTTCGTGGTGACCGCGACGATGGCAGGGAAGTAGCGGATCACGAGGCCACCGATCACCGCGATCACCGCCAAAATCGCGGCGTGCACCCCAAGAGTCGTCCACATCAGCTCGTCCTCGCCAGCGGGGTCGAGCCGGGGCATACGGAAGCCTCAGCTCGACCGGTCGTCATCGATTGACTGGTCTGAACCGAAGCCTCTGCAACGGCGAGGTCTCAGGATATGAAGTTGTCGGATGACTTGGTCTCTCCGAGGGAGGCGCCGTTGCTCGCCGTTGCGGTCTCGACCCACTCGACGAACCGCAAATTTTGTTCCAAGCGCAAGTGTAATGCTTCCCGATGACAAGCGGGGATATTCAAGCCGCCAACGCCACCCCCGACGTGACATCGCCCGCGAACCGCCGACGTTCACAGAAGCCGATCTGGCTCGTTGAATCCGGTATCGAGACCATCCTCGGTGTCGAGACTCTCGGCATCGGTCGTGCCCCGGTAGGCATCGAGCAGGTGCCGCACGATCTCGGCCTGCCTCTCCGGGTCGGTGATCTGCCGAACCACCTTCAGGGTCTGCGATTCCAGATGACGGCGCTGCCGGTCGGCGGCGTTCTGCCGGGCTTGGCTGTGCCGCTGGCGCCGGTTGGCCCGCAGCTCCCTCGCCACGGCGGAGACCGCGCCGGTCACCATCGGCACGAGGACAACGACTGCGGTGATCGTGGCCGGTGCGCCGGCCACCGCCGAAGTGGTGCCGCATGCGGCAGACGTCACGGCAGTGAGGGCGACTGGCTTGGCCGCAGCACAGACACGCTCATGAGCTGGCATGTGTACCCCTGGAGGGTCGAGATCTCGGGCTGGGTGGCCGTGTGAGACGCGGCCCTTGCGCGCCCCCGGCGGATGGGTCAAAGCTCTGTATCGGCAGCAGCGCGGTGCGCGTCCTGTCTTGCATCGAGTCTGGGGCCGGCCCGCACCCGCCTGTGCCCGTGAGCCGGCGGAGGTCAACTGCCGCACGTCGCGAGTTCTTATCGGTCTCGGCGTGTCACGACTCGGCGATCAGATGCCGTCGATAGCCTTCATGTGTCAAAAATGGCCAACTAACGAATGGCGCCGACGTTGCCGCCACGGCTGGTGAAGCCCGAAATGGCCCCCGGGCCAGGGCGAGACTTCGTGGAAGTGCTCTTTGCCCTCTACGATCTCGCCCTCCGCCCCTCGGCGCGGAAGATCGCGGACAAGATCAAGGAAATGGCGCCTCGGGGAACGGCCAGCTACGAGACCGTCCGGCGGATGCTGAACGGGACGATCGTCAATTCGAGCCTGACCACGGTGGAGGCTGTGGTTCTGGCGCTGTGCGACATCGCCGGCTGCGACCCTTCCGAAGAGGTCACGGTCATGACCGGCTGGACGCCGGTGGTCTCCACGCGGATGGAGGCGATCTTGAACGCCTGGAGACGCGTGTTGGACGCCGGCGGGAACTGCGCCACCGCCACTTATCGCACCGCAACGCCAGCTCTGGAAGCCCCCAACCCCAACGCCAGCTACGTATCCGGCCAGGCGCAGGGCCCCGCCTTCACTTCCTTCTCTCACCCTTCGAGCCCTCCTGAGACAAGGACCTCGAGTGTCCATGCGCCGCCAGAAGAGCATCAGATGCACAGCCCTCCGTGGTGGTCGGCCATCGGGGAGACCTCACTGCGCCCGCCGCCGCAGCCGGACCTCGGCTCCGTCGCGTCGGCGGACCGCCTGCGCCCGGTCACTGGCCACAGCGCTCCGCCGCCGCCACCGTCGTTGCGGCAGGCAGAGTACGAGCAGATCTACCGAGCAGATCAGCAGCAGGGCCGTCAAGGCGTCCCGATCGATATGCCGACCACGGACACCCTGCCCGCGGGTGCGCATCGCGAGCTGGTGGTCGCGCTGCATGAGCTCCACTCCCGGGCCGGCCGGCCCGGGACCTGGTCGATCTCCGGCCTGACCAAGCGGTTGGAACCAGCGCGCGAGGTCTCTCCCACGCAGGTCGACGCCCTGCTGCGGGGGACGGAGCTCGCAGAGATGGTCACGGTCGCGGCCGTCGTCCAGGTGCTGGCTTCCTGCTGTGCCACGGCAGACCACGAAGTGGACCTGGAGCTCTACCGGTTCGGACAGCTGTGGAAGGCTGCCGCTGCGCCACGGCCACCTTCCTTGAGCGACTTCATATCGTCCGATGGCAACATGGCGGATCGGCGAACAGTCCTGTACGCCGGCCCTGGTCCTGCTCAAGAGAGTGTGCCGACCAGTGTCACGTGACGGGCCAGATGCGCACGGTCTGTGGCAGCCCCGGACGCCGGCGGGCCGTCAGCTGTCGTGCTCGCCCAGCTGCGGGGGCGACCGGTACTCGGGTTCGTATTCCGCGACCCGGATGGGGCTGCCGACCAGACGGAAGCCGCCGGCGTCGACAACGGTCTCCGGATACGCGGCCAGCGCCTCCGGCAGCGTCCTGACAGCGGCGGCCGGAACGCCGAGCGGCCGTAGCCGTGTCTCCCAGCCAGCGGCGGTGTCTGCGGCCAACGCCCGGGTCACGACCGACAGAATGTGCGCGCGATTCCGAATGCGGTCGGTCATGGTCGCGAATCCGGTGATCCCCGCCTCGCCCGCGAACGAACGCCAGAACCCGTCATGTGTCACGAACAGGGCGAGGTAGCCGTCGGCCGTCGGGAAGAGCTGCGCCGGAACGTAATGGGAGTGCGCGCCGAGCGGAAACCGCCGGGGCACCACCCCGTCATTCAGGTAGGCCGACACCCGGTAGTTGAGCTGGGACAGCATCACGTCCCGCATGCAGACCTCGACCTGCCCGCCGCGGCCTGAGACGATCTGGGCCAGCAGGCCCAGGGCGGCGGTCAATCCGGTGGAGTTGTCGGCCGCCGAGTACCCGGGCAGGGCGGGCGGCCCGTCGGGGTCGCCGGTGAGCGCCGCGACACCGACGGCCGCCTGGACGATGTAGTCGAACGCCGGATCGTCACCGCCGTCCAGGCCGAAGCCAGTGAGCGCGACGCAGACGATCCGGTCGTTCCACTTGCTCAGTGCCTCGTACGTGAGCCCGAGTCGGCGGATCGCGGACGGTTTGAGGTTGGCCAGAAGCGCGTGCGACCCGGCGGCCAACTCGCCCAAGCGGGCCTGCCCCGCCTCGGTCGCCAGCTCCAGGCGCACGCTGCGCTTGCCCCGGTTGAGGCTGGCGAAGTAGGAGTCGCCGACCGTGCGGGAGATGTCGCCGGCGGCCGGCTCGATCTTGGTCACCTCGGCACCGAGGTCGGCCAGCATCATCGTCGCGTAGGGACCCGCGAGCATGTGGCCGACCTCGAGGATCCGGATCCCGGCCAGCGGCCCGGCTGTCCCCCGCGTCATCGGAAGTCCGCGGCCAGTGCGGCGGCGAAGTCCCGGGTGCGCAGCTTGGAGGCGACGAGCTCGTCCCGGTTCTCGCCGATCGGGAGAAGCCGGATGGACATGTCGGTCGTCCCGGCGTCGGCAAACCGCCGCAGCCGGTCTGTGATGGCCTCCTCGTCGCCGGCCGCACACAAGCCACCGACGTCGTGCACGTCGCCGTACTCCAGCAGCCGCTGATAGTTGGGCGAGATCTCCGCTTCCCCGAGGATCCTGTTGGCCCGCTCCCGCGCCTCGTCGACCTGGGACGGCAGGCACAGGCAGACCGGGACGCCGGCGACGACACGCGGGGCGGGACGCCCTGCGTCGTCCGCGGCCTTCGTGATGCGCGGTACGACGTGCTCTGCGATCGCGCGTTCGTCCGCCAGCCAGAGCACCGTCCCGTCGGCCCGCTCACCGGCGAGCGCCAGCATCACCGGGCCGAGTGCGGCCACCAGCACGGGCAGCGGAGCGTCGGAGCCCAAGCTCAGCGGGTTGTGAACGGTGAAGGACCGGTTCTCGACGTCGACCTGGCCCGGCCCGCGCAGCGCGGCGTCGAGCACTTCGAGGTAGTCGCGGGTGAAGCCGGCCGGCCGCTCGTAGGGCAGACCGAGCATGTCATGGACGATCCAGTGATGCGACGGCCCGACCCCCAGGGCCAGGCGGCCTCCTGCGGCGGCGTGCGCGGACAGCGCCTGTCTTGCCAAGGCGATCGGGTGCTGCGCCTGGAGTGGTACAACCGCGGTACCCAGCTCGATCCGCGTCGTCCGCATCCCCATCAGCGCCACCGTCGTCAGAGCGTCGAAGTCGGTCGGGATCTGCGGGATCCACGCGGTGTCCAGCCCGGCGTTCTCAGCCCACTCCACGTCGTCGAGCATGCGGGCGAGTTTTCGTTCAGCGCTGCCTCGCTCGGGCCCGATCATGACACCGATGCGCACGATGACTCCAGTTCTCAGGCGGTCGGTTCGGCATTGGAGGGGGCCGTCAAAGCCCGCATCCCCGCCACGATGGCGTCGAGCGAGGTGCCCGTCGGAAAGACTGCCGCGGCGCCGATGTCGAGCAACCGCTGCGTGTCGGCCGGAGGTATGGTGCCGCCGACGACGACGGCGACGTCGTCCGCGCCGGCGGCCTTCAAGGCGTCGATGGTCCGGGAGGTCAGGGCGAGGTGTGCGCCGGACAGGATGCTGAGGCCGACGACTGCGACGGCCTCGGCGACCGCGATGGCCGCGATCTGCGCCACCCGTTGCCGGATCCCGGTGAAGACGACCTCGTAGCCGGCGTCGCGGAGCGTGCGGGCCACGACTTTGGCACCGCGGTCGTGGCCGTCCAGACCCGGCTTGGCGATGAGGACCCTGATCCGGCGGGACCCGGCCATCGTCAGTCTGCTACTCATCAGAACACCACCGGCTGCTGGAACTCGCCCCAGACCGCCTTCAGAGCGGCGACCATCTCCCCGACCGTGCAATAGGCGTTGGCGCAGTCGATCAGGGCGGGCATGAGGTTGTCGCTGCCTTCGGCGCACCTGGCCAGGTTTGCAAGTCGTTCGCGGACGGCGGCAGCGTCGCGATCCGCCTTGACGGCGGCAAGTCGCTTCAGCTGACGGTCACGACCCTCGGCGTCCAGCTCATAGGTCTCGAAATCAGCCGGCGCTTCATCCGAGACGAAGCGGTTGACGCCGACGACCGGCCGAGCACCGGACTCGATGTCCTGGTGGATCTTGTAAGCCTCGTCGGCGATGAGGCCCTGCAGGTAGCCGTCCTCGATCGCACGCACCACACCGCCGTGCTCGTCGAGATCCCGCATGACCTCGATGATGCGGGCCTCGGTGGCGTCCGTGAGCGCCTCGACGAAGTAGGAGCCGCCGAGCGGGTCCGCGACCTGCGTGACACCTGTCTCGTAAGCCAGGATCTGCTGAGTACGCAAGGCGAGGGTCGTCGACTCCTCACTCGGCAGCGCGAACGGCTCGTCCCACGCTGCGGTGAACATCGACTGGACCCCGCCGAGCACGGAGGCCATCGCCTCGTAAGCGATCCGCACGATGTTGTTCTGAGCTTGAGGCGCGTACAGCGACGCCCCGCCCGCCACACATCCGAACCGGAACATCGACGCCTTGTCCTCGGTCGCGCCGTATCGCTCACGGACGATCGTCGCCCAGCGCCGACGCCCCGCGCGGTACTTGGCGACTTCCTCGAAGAAGTCGCCGTGCGTGTAGAAGAAGAACGAGACCTGCGGCGCGAACTGCTCGATGGTCATGCGGCCGCGCGCGAGGACGGTGTCGCAGTAGGCGACCCCGTCCGCGAGGGTGAACGCCATCTCCTGTACCGCGTTGGCCCCGGCGTCGCGGAAGTGTGCACCGGCCACCGAGATCGCGTTGAACTTCGGTACCTCGGCGGCACAGAACTCGATCGTGTCCGCGATCAGCCGCAGCGACGGTTCGGCGGGCCAGATCCAGGTGCCCCGGGACGCGTACTCCTTGAGGATGTCGTTCTGGATCGTCCCGGTCAGCGCGGCACGCGGCACGCCCGCGCGCTCGGCAGCGGCGATGTAGAACGCCAGCAGGATCGCGGCCGTCCCGTTGATGGTGAAGCTGGTGCTGATCCGGTCCAGAGGGATCCCGCCGAACAGGATCTCGGCATCGGCGAGGGTGTCGACGGCGACGCCGACCCGGCCGACCTCGTCGGCCACCTCCGGATCATCGGAGTCGTGACCGCACTGCGTCGGCAGGTCGAGCGCCACCGAGAGCCCTGTCCCGCCTTGCTCCAGCAGATAGCGGTACCGGCGGTTGGACTCCTCGACCGTGCCGAAGCCGGAGTACTGCCGGAACGTCCACAGCCGCCCCCGGTATCCGGACGAATAGTTGCCCCGGGTGAACGGGTAGCGGCCCGGTTCCGGCGGTTCGGATCCCCGGTCCGCGGGTCCGTAGACCGGCTGGACGGGGAGGCCGGACGGGGTGCGGAAGGTGTCGTCCATCGGCTTCAGTGCCCGTCCGGCTCAGCCGGAGCCGACGGCTGCGGACGCCAGAACGTCGCGAGCAGTCCTGCCGTGGAGACGACCGCCACTCCGAGTGCGAGGGAGCCCCCGCCCCAGCCGGTCACGGCGATGCCACCGGCGGAGTCGACGGAGAACCGGCCGGGACCGAGCACGGCGAGCGCCAAGGAGACAGCCCCGAGCACGAGGACGTACTCGAATCCCTCCTTGAAGACGAAGAATCCGTTCGGGCGGTGCGCGAGGAGCCCCGCTATCAGCATCACCGTCATGACCGCCGCGGCGGCAAGCGATGTGAGCAGCCCCGCCACCAGCAGCGCTCCGGCGCCGATCTCGGTGACCACGCTCATCCACGCCTGGAGCCGGCCGTGGCGCAGGCCGAGTCCTTCGAACCAGCCGGCGGTGCCCGCAATGCGGCCACCGCCTCGCCAGTGGTTGTACCCGTGCAAGATCATCGTTGTGCCGACGATCACGCGCACGAGCAGAAGCACGGAGGCATCAGCGTTCATCATCCCGCCCTCCGAGTCGTGAGCCGGTCGAGGACGCATTCCTCGACGAATGACAGGGCCCTGAGGTGATAGGCCATCGCGGTCAGTCCGACGCTGAGGTTGTGGCCGCTCTCGGCGAACTCGTCGGTACAGACTCGCGGAGCAGCCGTGAACAGGGAGGCGATGTCGGCCAGCGCTGCCGGCCCGGTGCGCCAGACCTGCTCGTGATCACTGAGCGTGTAGTGGACCGGAACGCGCACAGCCCCAGCCAGCTCCGCGAACTCCTCCTTCCATGTCTGCGCCACCTCGCCTTCGTAACCAGGTGTCGGCGAGGCGAAGCCCGCGCCGCCGATGACCTCGGACGGGTAGAGGCGGGACGGCGTCCAGAGCAGGTCGAACAACGCCCGGCCCTGGCTCTTCGGCACGGCGGCCGCCTCCCTGCGCCCCTGAAGTAGCTCCTGGATGCCCGGGTGGTGATGGCGTCCGGTGCCGGCCAGCTCCACCCCCAGCAAGTCCGTTCCGCGTGGCCGGCCGGCCATTCGGAGCACGAGTTCGCAGCCGATCGAATGGCCGAGCAGGAACACGCCCGCGCCCTGTGGGCGGGTCTCGAGCAGCCGGTCCACCACCGCATAGACGAGGTCGACTCGGCGCTCTGCGGAGGTCAGGTCTGCGGCATGTGAAGCGGAGTCGCCGTAGCCCGGTCGGTCCACGGCAATCACGGTGAACCCCAGCGCTGTACCGAGCCGCAGCAACGAGTGCCTCGGCCGGCCCGGGTCGTCGAAGTACGCCGATATGGCCGCTCCGCCGTGCAGCGCCACGATGACGCCGCGCGGCTGTTCGGCCTCGCTCAACAGAACCGACATCGGGATGCCGTCGACGTCGACCACAAGGCGGGTCACGCTCGGCGCGCTCAGCGCCGGTGGCGTCCGGTCCACGGCGGCTTCGTCATAGACGGGCCCGGCCAGACCGGGTTCCACGGCGGTCATGTGTCGGACCTCAGGAGGATCGCACCGCTGGGTGTGAGGCCGCCGCTGCTGACGACGGCGACCCGGGCGTCACGGACTTGCCGGTCCCCGCCTTCCCCGCGCAGCTGGACGATCGCCTCGTGCATCAGTCCCATGCCGTGGGTGCGGCCGTGTGAGAGTTGGCCGCCGTGGGTGTTCAGGGGCAGCAGACCGTCCCGGGCGATGTTCTTCCCCCCTTCGAGGAAGTCCTTGGCCTCTCCGATCCCGCAGAACCCCAGGCCCTCGATCCAGGACAGGCAGTTGAACGTGAACCCGTCGTAGAGCTCTGCCACGTCGACGTCCGCCGGCCGCAGAGTCGTCCGCGACCACAGGTGCGCCGACTGGCCCAGCACCTGCGGCTCGTGAGTCAGCGTGCTCTGGTCCCACTCGATCCGTTCCAGGATCTGGGTGCCGACGGCCTCCACCAGGATCGGCGGCTTGGCCAGGTCCCGCGCGGTGTCCACGGCCGAGACGATCACGGCTATCGCGCCGTCGCAGGGAACATCGCAGTCGTAGAGGCCGAACGGTGTCGTGATGGACCTGGCCGTCAGGTAGTCGTCCATGGTCATGGGGTCGCGATAGATGGCTGTCGGGTTCAGCGCGGCGTTCGCGCGCTGGTTCAGGGCGATCCAGCCCAGGGTTTCGCGGGTGGTTCCATACCGGTGAAAATGCCGCTGCGCGTTCTGCGCCAGCGTGTGCGCGGCCGAGGTCGCTCCGAAGGTGTGGAACCAGGCGTGCGAGCCGGTGACACGGCTGGGCCGGGCCTGGGTGATCTCGCCCCGGCGCATGAGTTCGCCGTTGGTCGACTCCCAGAGCGTCCGGAAGCACAGGACGTGGCGCGCCAGCCCGCCGGCCACGGCGAGCATGGCCGAGATCAGTGAACCGACCGGCCCGAACGTCTCGGGTCCGCCGTTGTACCAGGTCGGCCGAATACCCAGGGCGCACTCCAGCGCAGTCGCGCCGCCTTCGGCGAAGCCGCCGTAGGCTCCGGCGCCCGGGTAGGTGGACATGCCGTCGATGTCGTCCATGGTGAGGCCGGCGTCCGCGACCGCCGCCTCGCAGGCCTGCACGGTGAGCGCGAGCGGCGGGACCATCAGGCGGCGTCCGATCGGCGAGGCCCCGATGCCGGTGATCGCCACCTTGTCCTCGAACTTGTCCGGGCGGGGCATCGGCCGGACGTGCCGCCACATGGCCTGCGGCGGCACCTCGTCCTCCGGCAGCGCGGGGGCGGCCTGTCCCTGCTCGGCCGCCGGACGGAAGTGCGGCAGCCAGACATCTTCCACGTGCTCGAAGACGACCTCCATCCGCATGCCCAGTGCGAGCTGATCCGGCTCGCAGTCGACAGCGTTGGTCGTGAGCCTGACTCTCGGGTCCTCTTCGATCGCGACCTGGGCCACGATGTAGGGCTCCGGAAGTCCGGGCGCCTTGAATCGGTCGCTGACCGTGAAACCGATGAGCGTGGCGAATCCGGAAACCGCTCTGACGGCCATCTCCTGTTTGCGGCAATACCTGCAGACCGGCTGGGGAGGATGGATCAGCGTCTGGCAGGCACCGCACTCCGCAAAGCGGAGCTGACCATCCGCCCCGGACGTCCAGAAGAACTCGGTCTCCGCCGTGAGCGACGGCAGGATACGGCCCGGTGCAGTCTCAACCAACGATCTTCGCCTTCACATTGCGGACAGTCACCGGCTCGGCGAGCCGCTGCTCGTCGCAGACCTTTTGCAGCTTCACGAGGGTCTCCTCCAGGCCCGGGCCGGTCCTGGTACCCGGCTTGAACGTGGCCGGCAGATGCCGCATGCCCTGGATGACACCGATGCTCTCGTAGTGCACGGTGGTCTCGGGGTCGCACCGGAAGTCCGGCATCCGGTCCAGCACCTGGATGATCATCCGCTTGAACACGGTGCGCGCGACGTTCGAGCCGATGCATCGGTGGATGCCGAGCCCGAAACTGCTGTGCCGGTTTCCTTCACGGGCCAGGTCCACGCGGTTCGGGTCGGGGAACACCGACGGATCCCGGTTCGCCATCGCCCAGGAGAGCCAGAGACGCTCGCCCTCCTTGAACGAGGTTCCGGCGATCTCGCAGTCCGCGGAGATGGTGCGTCCGTCACCCGGGGCGGGCGTGTAGAAGCGCAGGAACTCCTCGGTCGCGGAGTCCAGCAGCGTGTCCCGTTCCCGGCTGAGCCGGTCGCGGTCTTCGGGATTCTCCGAGAGCCACTCCAGCGCGTGCGCGGTGAGGGCGGTCGTGGTGTCGAAACCGCCGCCGATGAGCAACGCCAGGACGCCGAGCAACTCCTCGTCCGGCGGGGTCTTGCCGTTGATGTCGGCGTTGACGAGCGCGTTCACCAGGCCCGGCCGCGGCTCGGCCTTCACCGACAGCAGCTGGGCCATCAGGTCCTTGCCCATCGCCGCATGCAGCTCGGCGACCCGCGGGGCGTCCGGCGAGTTCGGCGGCGTGTAGATCCCGATGTGCGCCGCCTCGCAGTACACCGTCCAGCTCTTCAGCGGGATCCCCATCATCGCCAGGGTGAGAACCGCCGGCACGATGTTGGCGAGGTCGTCGACGAAGTCGATGCGGCCTTCCTCGATCTTGTCGTCGATGCAGGCCCGCGCCACCTCGTCGATCAGCGGGACCCAGCGGGCGATCGCCGCCGGCGACAGGTAGGGGTTGAGGGTCTGGCGGTAGTAGCGCTGCTCGGGCGGGTCCATCTCCAGGAAGCCGCCCTGCGTTCCGCGCTTGGGCGGGGGAATCGTGATGCCCTGGTACCCACGACGCACACCCTTGACGTCGTGGTCGTTGGACAGGAATTCGGCGGAGCGGGCCAGCTCGAACACCTCACGGTTGCCGCTGGCGACCCAGTGCCCGCCATAGGTGTCCGACCACGCGATCGGGCACTTGCCCTGCAACTCCTGGGTGATCTCTTCGAACTGGTGCCGGTACTCGGGAGTGTGGCGGTCGAAGTGGACCCGCGCCTTCTTGCGGTCGTCGGCGACGTCATCCGTACTCATGGCTTCTCTCACTTCCGGTCGGGACGAGGGGCGGGCGGCGCGGGTCCGCGGCCGTCAGGTCAGCGAGATCGCTTGTTCCGGGCACGAGCGGACCGCCTCGCGGACGTCGGCCTCCTGATCGGCCGGGACTTCTTCGCTGATGACGATGGAGTGGCCGTCGACCTCGCTGAGATCGAACGTCCCGGGGGCCCGCATGGCGCACAGGGTGTGTCCCTGGCAGCGCTCCGAGTCGACCTGAACTTTCACTGTCTCTCCTTCTCTTGCGATGACCGACGGCCTTTCCGGTCGGTGCACTACTTGAAGTCCGCCATGGACTTGCCGACGTCGGCCAGAGTCAGCGGCTTGCCATAGTCGCCGGTGAACTTGAGGGCCGGCGTGTCGCAGCGGTAAGCGCCCTCGGTCGGCTTGAAGTCGGCGGCGACCCACCCGGCGGGCTTGGCCTGGACCACGTTGAAGCACTTGGGCTGCGCGGTCACCGAGGACAGGTCGGCAGGAGCCTGCAGTCCGCCGCCGGTCCAGGCCGTCTGCTTCATCGCGTTCTGGAACACGCACGGCCGGGTCAGATCACTGCACGCTCCGGCAGCGGTGGCGAAGAGCAGCCAGGCCGAGAACGCGCGCACGACCGGGTAGGTGACGGGCTCTCCGGGTGCGTACTTGGCGAACAGGTCCACGAGCTGCTTGGTCGCCGGGTTGGACGCGGCCTCCTCCAGCGGGAAGACACCGCCGAGGTCGGCGTAGTTGTTCTGGGTGCCGAGCACCTGCGTCCCGGCGAGCTGGATGAACTGGGGCGTGTAGGCGTTGCTGTTGGCGTCGATCCAGTCGAGCTTGTAGCCGATGTCGTCCAGAGCCTTCTCCAGCACGGCCAGGCTGCGGAAGTCGCCGAGGAAGACCAGCCCCTTGACGCCCTTGGACTTGATGGCCTCGGCGTACGGGGTCCAGTCGGACACGCCGGCGGCCGGGTAGAGGTCGGAGTAGCCGACGTGCGAGCCGAGCGCGGTCAGTGATTCCGTGTCCTGCGCGACATCGACCTTGGTGATCGGCACGTCGCCGGCGATGATGCCCACGTTCGCGGCCGAGTCCGGGTACGCCTCTTTGGTGAGCCAGGAGAAGTAGTTCGAGTACTGCGAGTAGCCGACGCCCGCCCCGTAGGCGACGACCTGGAGGTCGGAACCGGTGGCCTGCACCATGTCGGTCTGCGCGGAGTAGTCCGGGAGCAGGCACTTGAGCCGGTCGGCGGTGCCCGTGCCGTCGAAGGCGGCGCTGCCGCCGACGAGCGCGAAGTCCTTCGGGCAGGCTTCCAGGATCCGCTGGGGTACCTGCATCAGGGCGCTGTCCCGCACGGTGTCGACGATCTTGCGCCCGTTGATGCCACCGGCGTCGTTGCACCAGGATGTGAACACCTTGGCCGCGTCGCCGAGCTCGGGGTTCTTGCTGAACCCGACATCGCTCAGGGTGCCGACGTTGATCGTGGTCGCGGTGACGCCCTGCGCGGTCGACGCCGTGGGCGTCCCCGAGTGGCAGACGTTCTGCAGGGTGCCGAAGGCTCCGGCGGACGCCGACGATGCGGCGCCGCCGGTGGACGTGGTGCTGGTGCCGGTGCTGGGAGCGGCCGAGCGGCCGCTGCACGCGGTCGCGCTCAGTCCCAGTGCAAGGACACCTATGAGCAGACGTTTCAACGGAACTCCTGAAGATCGTGGGCCTACGTTCCCGTCCTTACGTGACTGCTCCCGCCGCTTTCAGGGCGATGATGCGGTCCCAGTCCAAGCCGAGCTCCCCGAGGATCTCCTCGGTCTGGGCGGCGAACTCCGGCGCGGGCCCGGTCTCGGCCGTGCTCACGTCGAACTGCACGGGGCCGGCGACCAGGTCGAGCTCACCGGCCCGGATCAGGTAGCCGTTCGCCTGGATCTGCGCGTCTTGGGCGACCTGCAGTGAGTTCTGGACCGGTGCCCAGGGGCCGGCCAGCGTCGCGAAACGCTCAGTCCAGTCCGCGAGTGTGCGGGTGGCGATCACCTCGCGCAGGATCTTGACGGCTTCGGCGGTGTTCGCCGCGATCTGCTCGCTGCCGACGAACCTGGGGTCTTCGGCAAGCTCCGGACGGTCGATGTGTCGGCACACATCGGCCCAGAACCTGGCCGGCTGCAGCATGACGAAGGACAGATAGCAGTCGTCCGACGTCCGGTACAGACCGGAGAGGGGGTTCGTGGGCGAGCCGTGGGCACCCAGCGCGGGGGCTACCCAGGCCTGATCGAGATGCATGGACAACGCGATCGCGTGCCCCATCGCCCACAGCCCGCTGCCGAGCAGCGAGACGTCCACGATCGACGGCTCGCCGGTGCGCTCGCGCTGGAGCAGCGCAGCCGCGATGCCGCCGGCCAGGTTCGTCCCCGAGATGGTGTCGCCGTAGGCCGGCGAAGGCGGAGGAATCAAACCTTCGACACCGGGCGGTGTGATGCTTGCGGCGGTGCCGGCGCGGGACCAGAACGCCGTCATGTCGTAGCCGCCCTTCTCGGACTCCAGTCCGCGCGGCCCCAGGGCGCTCCCCCGCGCGTACACGATGCGCGGGTTCACCTTGCGGACGTCGTCCACATCGATCCCGAGCTTGCGGCGCGGAGCGGGCAGGAAGCTGGTCAGGAAGACGTCGGCGCGCCGGATCAGCTCGTCCAGGACTTCCTTGCCCTCGGGGTTCGCCAGATCGAGGCCGATGCTGCGCTTGCCCCGGTTGGCGTGCTCGACATTGGGGTTCGGGTCGCCCTCGACGCGATACGCGCCGGTCTGCCTGAGGCCGCGCTGCGGATCACCGGTGACGGCGTGCTCGACCTTGACGACGTCCGCCCCCCACTCGGCCAGCACGGCGCCGGCCGAGGGGACGAAGCCGTACATTGCGACCTCGAGGACCCTGATGCCCTCTAGCGGCCTCATGCGACGGCCATCCCGAACGACTTGGTCTGCAGGAACTCCTCGAACCCGGCGACTCCGCTCTCCCGCCCGACGCCGGACTGCTTGTAGCCGCCGAACGGCACGTCGGCGCCGAAGTAGTTGCCGCCGTTGATGCTGAAGGTGCCACTACGGATCCGCCGGGCGACCGCGATCGCGCGGTCGGCGTCGCGGCTGTACACCGCACCGGACAGACCGAAGATCGTGCCGTTGGCGATGCGCACCGCGTCGTCGTCGTCCTGATACGGGATGACCACCAGGACCGGGCCGAACACTTCGTCCTGCGCGATCTCACTGTCCGGATCGACGTTCGTGAGCAGGGTCGGCGTGTAGAAGAAGCCGGGGTCGATCCGCTTGCCGCCCGCCACGAGGGTCGCGCCCTCCGCGACGGCCCGCTGGACCATGCCGTCCACCTTGTCGCGCTGCCGCTCGGAGATCAGCGGCCCCATGAAGGTCGTCATCTCGTTCGGGTCGCCGTAGGTCACCCGGGCGAGGTTGGCGGCCACCAGGTCGACGATCTCGTCGTGCCGCGCGGCCGGCACGAGCAGCCGCGAGGTCAGCGCACAACCCTGCCCGGAGTGCGAGCAGATGGTAAACGCCGCGAACATCGAGGCCGAGGTGAAGTCGGCGTCATCGAGCAGGATCATCGCCGACTTGCCGCCGAGTTCGGTGAAGACCCGCTTCACCGTGCCCGCCGCCGCCTCGGCGATCCGCCGGCCGGTGGCCGTGGACCCGGTGAAGCTGATCATGTCCACGTCGGGGTGCGTGGTGAGCAGCTCGCCGATGGCGGCGTCCGAGGACGTCAGTACGTTGACCACACCCGGCGGGATGTCGGTGTGCTTGGCGATCAGTTCACCCAGCGCCAGCGTGGTCAAAGGGGTGTCCGGGGCGCCCTTGAGCACGACGGTGCAGCCGGCGGCGAGCGCCGGAGCCAGCTTGGCCAGCGCGAGCTGGTTCGGGTAGTTGTAGGGGATGATCGCGGCGACGACGCCTGCGGCCTCCCGCTCCACCCAGCGCCGGTGTCGCTGGCCTCTGATCTCGATTTCGCCGAGGTCCTCGCTCAGCGGGAAGTCCCGCAGCACTCCGGCGTAGTAGCCGGGCAGTTTGACCGGGTCGTCGAGCTGCGGGCCATGCGTGAGCATCCGGGGTGCCCCGACCTCGGCGATGGTGAGGTCGCGCAGCTCCTCGACATGGTCGGCCAGCGCCTGGCTTAGTTGCTCCAGGCACCGGACGCGGAGTTCGACGTCCGTCGACCAGTCGGTCGTGTCGAAGGCCCGGCGGGCGGCCGCGACGGCGGCTTCGGCCTGCGCGAGGCTGGCGTCCGGGGCCTGACCGAGCTCCTGGCCGGTGGCGGGGTTGTAGGAGGCGAAGGTCGCCGGAGCGTCGAGGAGTTCGCCACCGATGAGCAGGCGCTTCACAGCCGCACCAGCTGACCGCCGTCGACGCTGACCACCTGGCCGGTGAGCCAGCGGGCGTCGTCCGAGAGGAGGAACAGCACCATGGGAGCCAGGTCCTCGGGGGTACCCATCCGCTTGATGGCCAGCGTCCGCGTCATCGAGGCCTTGTACTCCTCCGGCATGATGTCGCGGGTGGCCGGCGTGTCGGTGGGGCCCGGCGCTACGCCGTTGACGCGGATGCCGCGGTCGCCGAGCTCGGCGGCCAGCGAGGCGGTCAGGTGGTTGATCCCGGCCTTGGCCAGTCCGTAGTAGCCGGAGGCCATCCATGCGGCGGTGGACGACTGGTTGACGATCGCCGCGCCGGACGTCATGTGCGGAACCACCGCGCGGGTGCAGTACAGCGCCCCCATCAGGTTCACCTGCAGGAACTTGTTCAGATACTCCAGATCGACCGTGGCCAGGCCTTCGCGCCGCATGTTCTGGAAGATGGCGGCGTTGTTGACCAGGTAGTCGATCCGGCCGAACGCGCTCAGGGCGGAAGCCGCCATCGCTTCGGCCGAGGCCGGGTCGCCGACGTCCACCTTCACGAACCGCGCCGCGTCGCCGATCTCCTTGGCTACGCGCTCGCCCTCTTCCACGTTGATATCGGCGACCACCACCCGCGCGCCTTCGGCAGCCAGTGCCCGGGCGTAACCCTCGCCGATCCCCTGGCCGGCCCCGGTGACGATCGCCACCTTGTCCTCGAACCGCATCTTCTCTCCTCGCTCGGATGTGTCGGAAACTACATTCTCGTAGAGCGGAAAGCAACCATCCGATTTCGAGAACATCACGGCCCGGTGTGAGCCGGCGATCAGCTCGCCGGTGGCGGGGTCCCGAGCATCCCTCCTGGATCGACGGTCCATAAACGGACAAATCAAGAGATCATCGCAAGGGCTTCCCACGGAAACCTCGTGAGAATACTCTTCTCGCCAAACGGAACGGAGGTTTTCATGATCGAGACGAGAGCGCTCACCCCCAGCATGGGCGTCGTGGTCGCGGACGGCGCCGATCTGCTCGACGAGGCTCTGATCAGCCAGTGCGTGGAAGCGCTGAAGTGGCGCGGGGTGCTCCTGGTCCGGGGCGCACACTTGGATGACGAAAGGCAACTGGCGTTCAGCCGGGTTCTGGGCGAGATCGTGACCTTCCGCGGCAGCGGGATCTTCGAAGTCTCACTCGACCCGTCCGTGAACCCGGCGGCCGAGTACCTCAAGGGCACCTTCCACTGGCACCTCGACGGCATGACGGACGACACCCCGATCAAGGCGACCGTCCTGACGGCCCGGCACGTGGCGATGCTCGGCGGCGGCACTGAGTTCGCCAGCACCTACGCGGCTTACGAGAACCTGCCGGAGACCGACCGCGAGTTCTGCGAGAACCTGCGCGTGGTGCACAGCTTCGAGGCAGCGCAGCGCCTCTTGTACCCCGAGCCGACCGAGAAGCAGCTCGCCGCCTGGCGCACCCAGGGCTCGCACGAGGCGCCGCTGGTCTGGAAGCGCCGCGACGGACGCCGCTCGCTCGTGATCGGCGCGACCGCCGACCACATCGTCGGAATAGAACCCGCCGACAGCAGAGCCCTGCTGGACCGGCTGCTCACCTGGTCCACCCAGGACCGTTTCCGCTACACCCACGACTGGCAGATCGGTGACCTGGTGATGTGGGACAACACCGGGATTCTGCACCGTGCGCTCCCCTACGACCCGTCGTCCGAGCGCAACCTGCACCGGACCACGATCGTCGGCGACGAGGTGCTCGTATGAAGACCGCCGTCGTCACCGGCGGCGGCTCGGGGATCGGCCGGGCGATCGCCGAGCGGCTGACCGCGGACGGGCACCAGGTCGCCACACTCGACCTCAAGCCCGCCGACACCCCCTTCTCCTACGCCGCCGACGTCACCGACCGTTCGCAGGTGGACGCGGCGCTGACAGCGGTCCGCGAGCAACTGGGCCCGATCAGCGTCCTGGTCAACGCGGCCGGCATGGACGGGTTCAAGCGCTTCGCGAACCTGAGCTTCGAGTCCTGGCAGCGAGTGATCGACGTCAACCTCAACGGCGTCTTCCACTGCGTCCAGGCCGCCCTGCCCGACATGGTCGAGGCCGGTTGGGGACGGATCGTCAACATCTCGTCCTCCAGCGCGCAATCGGGCCAGCCGTTCATGGCGCACTACGTGGCGTCCAAGGCCGCGGTCAACGGCCTGACCAAGGCCCTGGCCCTGGAACTCGGCCCGGCCGGGATCACCGTCAACGCGGTGCCGCCCGGATTCATCGACACGCCGATGCTGCGTCGCGCCGAAGCCCGCGAACTGCTCGGCAAAGGGGTCGAAGAGCACATCGCCACCACGCCGGTCCGCCGGATCGGCCGACCCGAGGACATCGCTGCCGCATGCGCATTTCTCGTCTCCGAGGAAGCCGGATACATCACCGGGCAGATCCTCGGCGTGAACGGAGGCCGGAACACATGAGTGACGTCAACCAGGTCCGCCGGGTCACTCCACTCCCCTACGACGAGTGGGACACCGCCGCTCTGTCGGTCCTGGCGCCCGGACGCCGGCTACCGCAGAACAACGTCCTGGGACTGTTCGCCCGGCATCCGGAGTTGGCGAAGTCCTTCCTGACCTTCAGCAAGTACCTGTTCGAGTCGTCTCTGCCGGCCCGGACGCGCGAGCTGGCCATCCTGCGGGTCGCTTGGCGGCGGCGCTGCCGTTACGAGTGGGCCCAGCACCTGCTGATCGCACGTAAGGCGGGCGTCACCGACGAAGAGCTCGCCCAGGCCTGGGAGGACCCGACCACCCTGGTGAACCGGGCTGTCGACGAGTTGGACACCGATTCCAAGCTGTCAGACCAGACCTACGCCGAACTCGCCGCCGAGCTGGACGACCGCCAGATCATGGACTTCGTCTTCACGGTCGGCGCGTATGCCTTGCTGGCCATGGCGTTCAACAGCTTCGAGGTGGAACTCGAACCCGGTGTGTCCGACGAGGACTTCGACACCCACGACTGAGGAGACAGGTCATGGCACACTTCGCCAAACCGGCCGCGGGAAGCTGGACGGAGCAGTATCCCGACCTGGGCACGGGCCCTGTGGACTACACCGACTCCGTCGACCCGGCCTACTACGAAGCCGAGCGGGAAGCCGTCTTCAAACGGACCTGGCTGAACGTCGGCCGGGTCGAGCGCGTGCCTCGGACCGGCAGCTACTTCACCAAGGAGCTGCCGGTCGCGAACACCTCGCTGATCATCGTCCGGGGCAAGGACAAGGAGATCCGCGCGTTCCACAACGTGTGCCGCCACCGCGGCAACAAGCTGGTGTGGAACGACTTCCCCGGCGCGGAGGTCTCAGGGACCTGCCGGCAGTTCACGTGCAAGTACCACGCCTGGCGGTACGACCTCTCGGGCGGACTGACCTTCATCCAGCAGGAAGACGAGTTCTTCGATCTCGACAAGGGCGACTACGGGCTCAAGGGGGTGCGCTGCGAGATCTGGGAAGGGTTCATCTTCATCAACCTGGACCCGAACGCCGCCCCGCTCACGGAGTACCTGGGAGAGCTGGCCAAGGGACTGGAGGGTTATCCGTTCCACGAGATGACCGAGGTCTTCTCCTACCGAGCGGAGATCGGCAGCAACTGGAAGCTGTTCATCGATGCCTTCGCCGAGTTCTACCACGCACCGGTGCTGCACCAGAAGCAGGCCACCAAGGAGGAAGCCGAGAAGCTCCTCGCGATCGGCTTCGAGGCGCTGCACTACCAGCTGGACAGCCCGCATTCGATGATCTCCTCCTGGGGCGGGATGGCCCCGCCGAAGGACCCCTCGATGGTCAAGCCGATCGAGCGGGTCCTGCGCAGCGGCCTGTTCGGGCCCTGGGACCGGCCCGACATCGACGGCCTGGACCCTCTCCCGCCCGCGATCAATCCGGCCCGGCACAAGTCGTGGGGCACCGACTCGTTCGAGTTCTTCCCCAACCTCACGCTGCTGTTCTGGGCGCCGGGCTGGTATCTCACCTATCACTACTGGCCGACAGCGGTCGACCGGCACATCTTCGAGGCGAACCTCTACTTCGTGCCCGCCAAGACCGCCGGCGCGCGCCTGGCCCAGGAGCTCGCGGCGGTGACCTTCAAGGAGTACGCGCTCCAGGACGCGAACACGCTGGAGGCCACCCAATCGATGCTCAAGGGCCGCGTCGTCACCGACTTCCCCCTCAACGACCAGGAACTGCTGCTGCGCCACCTGCACAAGGCCGTCGGGGACTACGTCAAGGAGCACGCCGATGCTGCTGCCCAGTGAATTCGCGGCCCTCGAGCCCTACAGCGAATGGATCCTGGCCACCGAGCCGGAACGCTACGCAAAGCGGCTGGCCAGCTCGATGCCCGAGATGCAGGCGTTCTACGACGCGGCGTTCCCGCTGCTCGAGGCCGCCATGGCGCATCTGGACGTGTTCGATCTCAACGACCTGCCCGAACCGGAGGGCCGGCTCCTACAGCTGATGTTCTCGCTGGTGATGGTGTCGTTCCCGGTCGAGGTCTGGAAGCAGCCCCGCGTCCCGGACTCCGGCGCCGCCTATCTCGACCTGATCGTCGAACCGCGGGTGTGAGACGTGATCACTCTCAAGGCTGCCCGGGTCTTGCACGTCGAGACCGGTGAGGTGCGCGCGCCGGGTTTCGTCGTTGTCGACGGTGAACGGATCGTGCGCACCTCGGCCGGCCCTGGCGGTGTCGGAGGCGGCGAGGTCGGCGAGCTGATCGACCTGGGCGACGTCACGCTGCTGCCCGGCCTGATGGACATGGAGGTCAATCTCCTGATGGGAGGGCGGGGCGAGACGGCCCACCTCTCCCCCGTCCAGGACGATCCACCGCTGCGGATGCTGCGTGCCGTGGGCAACGCCCGCAGGACCCTGCGTGCGGGATTCACGACGGTCCGGAATCTCGGCCTGTTCGTGAAGACCGGCGGCTACCTGCTCGACGTCGCTCTGGCCAAGGCGATCGACGCCGGATGGATCGACGGTCCACGCGTCGTCCCTGCCGGTCACGCGATCACCCCGACCGGCGGGCATCTGGATCCGACGATGTTCGCGGCCTTCGCCCCCGGGGTCATGTCCCTCACGCTGGAGGAGGGCATCGCCAACGGAGTCGACGAGGTACGCAAGGCGGTCCGGTACCAGATCAAGCACGGGGCACGCCTGATCAAGGTGTGCGCCTCGGGCGGCGTGATGTCGCACACCGGGGTCGCGGGCGCCCAGCACTACTCGGACGAAGAGCTCCGGGCCATCGTCGACGAGGCGCACCGGCGTGGTCTCAAGGTCGCGGCGCACACGCACGGGGCGGGCGCCGTCAGATCAGCCGTCGAGGCCGGGATCGACTGTATCGAGCACGGGTTCCTGCTCGACGACGAGACCATCGCGCTGATGGCGGCCCGCGGCACCTTCTTGGTCCCGACGACCGCCCTGATCGACGGGATGGACACCTCCCACGCCGCGCCCGAGCTCCAGGCCAAGGCCGCGGAGATCTTCCCGGCGGCCCGGACCGTCGTCAGCCGCGCGGCCGCGGCCGGCGTCAAGATCGCGGTCGGCACCGACGCGCCGGCGATCCCGCACGGCCGCAACGCGCAGGAACTCATCGCCCTCGTGGAACGCGGCATGGCACCGCTCCACGTTCTCCGGGCCGCGACCGTCGATGCCGCCGAGCTGCTCGGTGTCGACGACCGCGGCCGCCTCGCCGACGGTCTGCTCGCGGACCTCATCGCCGTCCCGGGCGACCCGCTCGAAGACATCTCGGTCATGGCCGACGTCCGGTTCGTGATGAAGGGCGGCAAGGTCTACCACGGGTCACCGCGCTAACCACCACCGACCTGCAGAAGAAGGAAGCTCATGTGGGATTTCAGCACCGACGCCGAATTCCAGGCCAAGCTCGACTGGGTGTCCTCGTTCGTCCACGACGAGATCGAGCCGCTGGAACTGCTCTATCCAGGCAACGCCGACCCCTATGACCGCGACAGCGATGTCTTCCGGGAGGTCGTCCGACCGCTCCAGGCCCAGGTCAAGGCACAGGGCCTGTGGGCGGCGCACCTGCCGCCCGAGCTCGGCGGGATGGGCATGGGGCAGGTCGAGCTCGCCCTGCTCAACGAGATCCTCGGACGGACCTCGTGGGCTCCGATGGTGTTCGGCACCCAGGCACCCGACTCCGGCAACGCCGAGATCCTGGCGCACTACGCGACCGAGGAGCAGCGCGCGAAGTACCTGGAGCCGCTCCTGGACGGCCGCATCGTGTCCACGTATGCGATGACCGAGCCGACCGGCGGTGCCAGCCCGAACGACTTCACCTGCCGGGCGGTCCGCGACGGCGACGAGTGGGTCATCGACGGCGAGAAGTGGTTCGCCTCCAACTATCCGCTGGCCTCGTTCGTCATCGCGATGGTGATCACCGATCCCGACGTCCCCGTGCATCAGGGCTCGTCGATGTTCATCATCCCGGCGGGCACCCCGGGAATGGAGATGCTGCGTGGAACCGGCATGGCCAACGAGCCGTTCGGCGAAGGCGCCCACGGCTACCTGCGGTTCACCGACTGCCGCATCCCCCTGGACCATCTGCTCGGGGAGCCCGGGACGGGTTTCGCCATCGCCCAGACGCGGCTCGGCGGCGGCCGGCTGCACCACGCGATGCGCTCGGTCGGCATGTGCAAGCGGGCCCTGGAGATGACGGTCGAGCGCGTCGCCACGCGGAAGACCCGCGGCGGCGGACTGGCCGACCAGCAGGCGGTCCGGCAGTCGCTGGCCGACATGTGGATCCTGATCGAACAGTTCCGCCTTCAGGTGCTGCACGCCGCCTGGCAGCTCGACCTGGCCAAGCGCACCGGCGATCGCGAGCATGCCAAAACAGCGCGCCTGCACATCTCGGCTGTCAAGGCTGCCACCCCGGGGACCCTGGTCGACGTCATCTACAAGGCGATGCATCTGCACGGTGCGCTCGGTATGTCGAACGAACTGCCGCTGGCCCGGATGTGGCAGTCGGGTCCGGTGCTCGGCGTCGCCGACGGGCCGACCGAGGTCCACAAGGACGTCGTGGCGCGCGCCCTGGTCAAGAACGCGCAGCCGGCCGAAGACGTGCTGTTCGGCTCTGAGCACATCCCCACTCGACTCGCTGCGGCCCGTGAGAAGTACGCCGTCTTCCTGGGGAAGCTGGAGGAAGCACGGTGAGCGCCCCGAAAACTGAGCCCGCCCGGCCGATCGTCGATCTCGTCCGGCTCAACGCCTGGCCGGGACTCGCCGACGTGCCGGGCAGCGGCCCGGTCGAGTCTCTCACTCCGCTGACCGGAGGCGCGCAGAACCTGCTGTTCACGCTTCGCCGCGCCGACGGCACCGAACTCGTGCTGCGCCGGCCAGGGCGGCATATCCGCGAGGACACGGCGGCCGCCTTCGCCCGCGAAAGCCGGGTGCTCAGCGCGTTGTCCGGGACCGCGGTGCCGCATCCGCGCCTGTACGCGAGCTGTTCCGATGACACCGTCATCGGAGCGCCGTTCTCGATCCTCGAGAAGATCGTCGGCTTCACCCCGAAGGGGCAGCTGCCGGGTACCTACGGCACCGATCCGGCCTGGCGGCGCACGGTGGCGTTCGAGCTCGTCGCCGGGGCCGCGAAACTGGCCGCGGTGGACCCTGCCGAGGTCGGACTCAGCGACCTGAGCAAGACCGAGGACTGGATCGGGCGCCAGACACCTCGGTACCTCAGGATGCTGCACGCATACCGCGAGAACGAGCACTATCTGTTCGCGGAGTCGCCGCTCGTCGAGCCGGTCGGCGAATGGCTCCAGTCCCACGCCCCGAAGACGGCCCACATCGGCATCGTCCACGGCGACTTCCAGTTCGCGAACGTGATGTTCGACCACGACGAGCCCCGGCTGGCCGGCATCGTGGACTGGGAGATGGCCGCGCTCGGCGACCCGCTTCTGGACCTCGCCTGGATCCTCACGGCGTGGCGCGAGGAGGGAGACCCACCCGGCAGCGAGCCGCAGTTGCAACCGTGGAACGGCATGCCCGGCCGCGCCGAACTGGTCGACCACTACGCCCAGCTGACCGGCCGGGACGTCTCTGAGTTCGGGTGGTTCCAGGTCCTGGCCTGCTTCCGGCTCGCGGCGCTTCTTGAGGGCGGCTATGTACGGTCCCTGAACGGGAAGATGGATCGCACGATGGGTGAGGGCCTGCACAGCTACGCGCAGTGGCTGTGGGCGAAGGCCGAGCAGGAGATCGGCCGCGCCTGACTGACGGCCCGGTCCCGGGACGGCGCATGACCTCGGGACCGGCGTGCTCACGCCGTCGTCCTCACGGCAAAGGCTCTACGGGCTGCCTCGGCTGTATCTCTGCCTGCCGACGTTGCTGATACTTGACAAGCGCGCCAAGGAGCTCCTGACGAGCGTTTCGCAAAGTCGCTCGCGGCTTGCGTCCCGATGGCAGGATCACAAAGTCTGCCTCGACGACCCGGATGCCTCGCGAGGCCAACCACTCGGCCATGCGATCGGTGACTTCGGCGGCAGTCGGCCGTTCGGGGCGGGGCGTCGGGAAATCGATTGGAACGTCGGCGTAGGCACGGTGCAAGTACGTCACCGGCTGACGATCTTCTTTGGGCTGCGCTGATGCAGGTTGCGTCAGCACGGCGCCCGCGTCCCGGCGTTGCCGATATGCGGCCTGTCGGCAACGAGAGCTGCAGTAAAGCCGCGGATGACCTGTTGCCTTCTGAAGGAACGGGGGTGAATCGCACCCGACCCGGAGGCAACGGTGCACCGGTACGTTGTCGACCGCCGACCACACCTCGGGGCTGTGCTGCGGACCGAAACCTTGCAGCTCTTGGCGCAAGCGGTCCCCATACTTGGAGCCGCGAAGCCGATCGAGGATGCCTGCGATCAGTTGCTCGATCTGGCGGGCGGTTAAACCGTGGTGCCTGCCAATCTGCTCCGGGGGAGCTTCATGCAGGTAGTCCAGCAGCACCCGCCGCTCAAACGGTTTGAGAACCTCGCGCATGGCCGTCCCCAGAACATCGTCGCCGGCAAAGCGTCCGACAGGGTCCCAGTCCGGCCCGTATATCTTGCGCCGCACCACCGCGCTACCTCTCCCGCTCCTGCACGGGGGGCTGCCCAGCTGGCGTCTGCGCCGAAGGCAACTCCTGCGAGTCCTCGGCACGCTGCAGAGAAGCCACTCCGAGGATTCGAAGCAGTCCGATCATGGTCTTGCCGCTGACGGCCAGGATCTTGGCCATGTCCTCCTCGCGTGCTCGGCGCACAACAAGGCTTGCAATCCTTCCGTACACCAAGAGTGCGACGATCACAACAACCGCTACGGCCACAGGCACGGCCACTACCGCAGGCGCCACGGGGCACCGTCCTCTCCGGAAACCTGAACGGGCCCCGATGCGCACGTGCGCATCGGGGCCCGTTCAGGTTGCTGACAGCAAAAAACCCGCCTCTATGAGACGGGTGTCTGGCTGAAGACACGACTCTCCCAGCCGTTGGTGACACTACGCGCCCAACTGGGCAAATGCCAAGCCTGATTCTTTGCTGCGTTGTCTTTGCAGGTCACGAAGTCGACACAGTCCGGTTCCCTCGGAGGTTTCGTAACAAGCCAGCGGATCCAGTTCGTTTTCCAACGGCACGCGCAGCGATACCAACGCCACCGCCCTGGATCCATGCCGGTCTACAAAGCACGCCGACCGCGGAAGCAGGCACTAACCGCACTGGCTCTACAGGCGGATGAGCCTGAGGCTCCCGCAGCCTTCAAGCAACAGAGCCTCTAGAGAGCAGACCTATGCCCAGGATGAGGTCTTCCTACGTCACGGCTCCGGGATCACAGGCTCAATGCCATCGACCAGTCCCCACGCGAGGGCGAACGCGGCCGACACCGGTTCCCCGCTGAGCACCATGTACGCGGTGCGCCACCGCCCGATCCGGCGCGGGAAGCTCACCGTGCCGCCGGCGCCTGGGATGAGCCCCATCTCCAGCTCGGGCAGCCGCATGACGGTGCCCGGATCCGCGACGACCCGCCCGGCGAACGCCGGCAGTTCGATACCCGCGCCCACGCAGTGTCCGTGGATGCGGGCCGTAAGGCGGTCGCGCAGCGCGTGTAGGGGCCTGGCCGCGCCGGCTCGGGTCCGGACCAGATGCGCCGTGGTCAGGTCCAGGGCGGTGCCGAACTCGTCGAGGTCGCCTCCGGAGCAGAACGACGGCCCGTTGCCGTCCAGCACAACAGCGGCGACGCTGTCGTCGAGCTCGGCAACCCGCAGCCCCGCCACCAGTGCGTCGCGCAGGTCCCGGGAGTGAGCGTTGCGGCGTTCGGGGCGGTTGAGGGTGAGATGCAGCGTCCCGCCATACCTACGGATGATCACTGTCTCGCCGGGTCGGGAAGGAGGCTCGGGGCGCTCGCCGCGTGCGGCCAGCCATCGGGCGAATCCGGGACCCGCAAGGAGGGTGGAGTAAGCAAGCGATTCGACGTCGAGGGCTTGGCGTACGGGCAGGGACTCGCCGATGCGGAGAACCTGGGCCAAGACGAGCGCCGCTTGCGGGGCTACCTCGGCATTGCGTCGCAGCGCCATCGCTTCGGATTCGGGATCAGCGGCCTCCACGGCACAGCGCAGTCCTCCAGAACCATGTGCCAACGTCAGGTCCAGCGCTTCGGCCAAGGAAACCAAGGCATCGGAGACTACGCCGTTCGTCGTCCCGATCAGGACCCGGTCGCATCCCCGCGCGCGTTCCACGGCCCGGCTCAACTCGGTCTCCGAGACACCGCCGCGGTCGAGCTCCACGATCATCAGAGGATCCACGATCGAGCCGTCCTCGGCGAGCGCCTCGATGTCCGCCGCCCCGCCCGCGAGGTCGCCGATGGAAAGGGCTGTAGGTTTCGGCATCGTCCTCACCTAGCATCTGAGCATGACCGACACGGCTCGTGACTGGGCACGCAGCGGGGTGCTGCCTCTGACGGGACACCGTAGCGGATCACCGATGATGCCCCCTGGGAGCGCCGCCTCGTGGGCTGCGCGCATGGCCGACCACATCGCGGCGGCGACCCGCGGCAGTCGCCATCCTGTGCTCGTCGACGGCGCGCGGTTGCTCGCGGAGCGCGCCGCGTTGACCGGTGGCACGCGCCGGGGCTCGACGTCGGTCGGGGGAAGCTGCCGGCTGCTGCCGACGCTGGACGGCTGGGCTGCGGTCTCCGTCGCCAGAACGGACGATCCGCTGCTCTGGAGCGCCCTGATCGGCCAGGAGCTCGACGACCGGTTCCCCGAGCGCCTCGAAGCGTGGCTGGCCTCGCACACCGGTGGCGAGCTGGACGAACGAGTGGAGCTGATCGGGCTGGCGGGTGGCTCCGTGCGTACGGAAGCCCCGCGCGGCGCCCAGCTGGCCCCGCTCGGGCGTCCGAGGTCGGTGGAAGGGTCGCTGGTGGTGGATTTCAGCGCGCTGTGGGCCGGGCCGCTCTGCGCGAACCTGCTCGGGCTGGCAGGAGCCGAAGTGGTGAAGGTTGAGACACCGGCCCGGCCGGACGGCGCCCGACACGGCAACCCGGCCTTCTACGACTTGCTGCACGGCGGCCACCGCTCGGTCGTCCTGGATCCGGACGATGCGGCGGGACGCGCAGCCCTCCAAGCCCTGGTGCGGCGAGCCGATTTCGTCATCGAGTCCTCACGACCCAGGGCGCTGGCCAGGTTCGGCCTCGACGCCGCGGCCGAGGTCGCGCGGGGGTGCGTCTGGGCGTCGATCACCGCTGCCGGCCGGTCGTCGCAGCGTGTCGGCTTCGGCGACGACGTGGCCGCCGTGACCGGCCTGGTCGCGCAGGACGCCACGGGTATTCCCGTCTTCTGCGGGGACGCAATCGCCGATCCGTTGACCGGGCTCGCAGCCGCTGCACTGGTGTTTTCCGAGCCGACCGACGGCGGCGGAGTCCTCTGGGACGTCGCGATGGCCGATGTCGTGGCTGCCACGCTCGTCGACGGCATCGACGGGGCCGACCTGGATGGCGTCCCCATCGAGCTGCCCACGGCTCGAACTCCGACGTGCGAGGCATCGCCGTCAGGCAGCGACACCGCCGCGGTCCTGAACCGACTCGGGATCAGTGTCCCGTGAGCAGCCTGCTGATCCGCGATGCCGAGGTCGAGGGGACGCGCTGCGACGTCCGGACCAGGCACGGCCTCGTCGTCGAGATCGGCGACCGTCTGCGGCCCGCCGGAGACGACGACGTGCTCGACGCGGCCGGCGGAGCGTTGCTCCCGGGCCTGACGGATCACCACATCCACCTCTTCGCCACCGCCGGCGACCTCGCCTCCGCAGCTTGCAGTCCGTCCCAGGCTCGCACGCCCGCGCAGCTGGCTGAGACGCTGCGCGAAGCAACGCCCGATTACGCCGGCTGGGTCCGAGGCGTTCGCTACCACGAGTCCGTCGCAGGAGACCTGGACAGCGCACGACTCGACGCCCTGCGCGACAACGTTCCAGTGCGTATCCAACACCGCAGCGGCGCGCTGTGGATGCTCAACTCGCGCGCAGCCGAAGCCGTCGGACTGGAAACAGCGGATCACCCTGGCATCGAACGAGACGGCGAGGGCCACGCGACCGGGCGGCTCTGGCGCGCCGACGACTGGCTCCGCTGGCGTCTGCCGCACTCGGAGCCGCCATCCCTCGCTCAGGTCGGACATCTGCTCGCCGGCTACGGAGTCACAGCGGTCACCGACGCCACGCCGGACCTGTCGCCTGAGACGGTAAGCGCGATCGCTGAGGCAATGGCATCCAGCGACATCCCCCAACGCGTGCAGCTGCTCGGCATGCCACTCGACACCGCCCCTCCGCCCGAGCACGGACCGACCGCCGGCCCCTGGAAGATCGTGCTCGCCGATTCCGGCCTGCCGGCCTTCGACGAGCTGGTCGACACCATCACCGCAGCCCACGACAATGGACGTCCTGTAGCAGTGCACACCGTCACCCGCGAATCCCTTATCCTCCTGATCGCCGCCTTCGAACAAGCCGGTTCCCTCCCAGGAGACCGGCTGGAGCACGCCGCGCTCGTCCCCGCCGAGCTGATCCCGGCGATCCGTCGACGCGGCCTGCGCGTGGTCACTCAACCGGGCTTCATCGCCGATCGAGGCGACGACTACCTGCGCGACGTGCCTCGCGCAGACCACGGAGACCTCTATCGGTGTGCCTCGCTCAGCGCGGCGCGGGTTCCGCTGGCCCTGTCCAGCGATGCCCCCTACGGTCCCCTTGACCCGTGGTCGGTCATGCGGGCCGCGACACTGCGGCTGACTCCCGCCGGGGAAACGCTGAGCCGTGCCGAGTGCCTCACTGCGGCCGAGTCGCTGCACGCATACCTCTCCCCCGCCGCGAATCCCGGCGGAAAAGGACCAGGCGTCCGCGTCGGCGCATCGGCCGACCTGGTTCTTCTGCACACGCCGCTGAGCGAGGCACTGGCTTGCCTCGATGCGGGACTTGTCCGATCGACCATCATGAACGGGCAACCGGTCACGTCATCGTGACCACCTGCGCGTCACACAACGGCTGGAGCTTCGAAGCCGAGGATTCCGCCGAGGGTGCCGCCGACAATGGCCGCTCGCTCCTCGTCGGGCACGGCGGCGAACTGCGTGGCGATCAGCTCCTGGCTGCGCCGGAACGTGCCTTCCGCGTGCGGGTAGTCGTTCCCCCAGACGATCGTCGACAGCCCTGTGATGTTCCTGCAGGCCACGGCAGTCGGATCGTCCTGGAACGAGACATGGAACTGGCGCTGGACGTACTCGCTGGGCTTCAGCGGGTACGGCCACTTGTCGTTGAGCAGGAACAGGCGGGCCATCGCGTCCTGGCCGGCCGCTGTGGCCGGGCGCTCGTCGTCCCACATCCCCAGCCACCACTCCGCGTCCTGGCCGATGCCGACCGACCAGGCCTTGTCCACGGAGCCCATCAGCGAGGCCAGCCAGTGGGCCCCGAACTCGATCAGGCTGAAGTGCAGGTCCGGGAAGCGCTCGGGGACTCCCCCGCCGACCAGGTCCGCGATGATGCGCTGCGGCACCATCACGCCCAGGACACCCTGCTCGTACATCCGCTCCGCAGCCCCCCGGCCGTCCATCGGACGGTTGACCTTCTTGCTCATCTCCACGACGGTGCGCATCGTCGAGGACTTCGGGTCGTTGACCTTCACGCCGCCGGTCGCGACGTGGAAGAACACGTGCGTGCCGTGGGCCTGGGCCGCCGCCCAGACCGGGTCGAACTCCGGGGACCAGTACGGCTTCGGCGGGATCGCCGGCAGCAGGATCGCCCGGAAGCCGGCCCGTGCGACCCGCTCGATCTCGGCGACCGCCTCGTCGACGTCGGTGATCGGGATCGGGCAGGTCGGGCGGATTCTCGACGCGTACGGCAGGAACCGCTCCGCCAGATAGTCGTTGTAGACCCGGGCATGCGCCATCGACAGCTCGTGGTCGTCGGAGTACAAGCCGAACAGCGACAGGTTGGGGTGCATCAGGCTGGCGTCGACGCCGTCCTCGGACATGTCCTCGAGGATCATCTCCGGGTCGCCTTCGGGGATGCGGCCGGTCGTCTCGCGGTAGCGCGAGATCGTCCAGCCCTCGTACCCGGGTGTGTGCAGCTTGCGGAAGTGTCGCGGGCCGCCCTCGACGAGCGGCTCGATCTCGAACTCCTCCTCCCAGACGCCACGCTCCCGCAGGTGCTTCGGAAGCCGGGTCCGGAAGAGGTCCATCGGCTCAAGGATGTGGCCGTCGGCAGACACGATGAAATCTCTGGTCACTGTGCACCGTCTCCTTTGGCAGACAGGTGGAAATGAGTACCTGCGTCGCTGTGTCAGGTCCCGAGCATCGCGACGATGGGAGGAAGATCGACGGTCGATCGGATTCCCGGTGACGCCTCGCAGACGAAGGGAACAGCGTTGACGGCGCGGTTCGCCGTATACGAGGGCGACACCGCGGCGATCCGTTCGAGCGGCACCGCGAACCGGATGTCCACGTCGAGCGGCGCGTCGCCGTCGACCGAGATGTGCCAGCCGGTGGCGTGGACCGTCCACGCCGGTTCGAGGTCGGCCGTGCAGTACCAGGTGGCACGGAAGCGCAGGACAGGCCGACCGTCTTGCAGACCCGACACCGTGACGCGTTGCGCTGCCACGGTTCCCGGTTCCAAGGTTCCGGCGGCGATCTGCACGCGGCGACGCGCTGTCGCGACCTCACCGATCGACTGGATCGAATCGAGTCGTATCGAAAGTGCGTCGGCGACAAGATGCAGCGACGGACCGAAGCTGTCCTGGAGGGCCGAGACCCGCCGCTCGTTGTACTCCGCTGGAGGCCTTCCGAACCCCATGACCTCGAACAGCAGGTCCGGGGAGTCGCGATGCGAAAGATCAGCGGACTCCTCGATCGTCAGTCCGTCGAGCGTCCGCTGAATCGACGTCAGCACCAGCGGCAGGGCCTCCGTGACGAAACCGGGGCTGCTGCCGGTGCTGTGGATGGAGGTACCGCCGCGCCGGCACGCCTCCTCGACCCGGGCACGGATCTCCGGATCGAGGCTGCCCGCACGGTGGAAGTCAGTCCGGGTCGTGACGACGTTCGCGCCCGACGCCAGCAGGAGGCAGAGTTCGTCGAGGTCTGTGGCCAACGGCGCGTAGATGACGCAGTCGGCGCCGAGCGCCACGATCTCGTCGATGTCCCGGGTCGCGGTCACGCCGATGTCGTCGAGCCCGCACAACTCGCCCGCGTCGCGTCCTGCCTTCTCCGGCGAGTGGACGTACACCCCGGCCAAGACCATGTCCGGGTGCTGGATGACGGCACGCAACGCACGGCCGCCGATGTTTCCGGTGGCCCACTGAACGACACGGTACGAGCGTCGGCCATCGGGTCGCTCGGCTGCTATCAGCGCCCTGACCTCTCCGTCGAGCTGTTCCGTCGTCATCTCGTCGCCCTCGGCTCCACAGATCGAGAATGCTCATCTCGATTCGGAGAATAGCATTACCATCATGCGTACTCCAGAGGCGATCCGGCCGGACTCACCTCGGCACCGCCGTCGTCGTCGCGAAGCCGGCGAACCACTCGGGGATGGCCCGGTAGTAGGTCGAAAGGACCTCGTAGTGCCCCTGCGAAGCCAGCGCTGCGTAGGCCGCGATCCACGTCCGCACCTCGTGCGCCGAGTGGCCGCCCTCCTTGACGAACCACTCGTTGGGCTGTTCGTCCACGGCCGCGAAGTCGCCGGCCGCGAGGGAACGGAGCACCAGGGCATCCCACTCGGGATTCAACGGACGGAAGCCCCCTCGCCCCTGCGTGAACTCGCGTGCCGCGGCAACGGTGCCGCTCTCGCGCCGCGCACGCTGCTCGCGCGAAGGGTTCCGGCCGTGCTTGAGCCGCTCGACGACCTCTGGCGGCGCCTCGCTCAGTCGCGGAACCGGCGGGTCGTGGGACAGACCGCCGGAGCCGACGACGAGGACGCGGCGCTCCGTCCCGCGCAGCGCGTCCCCGACTGCGCCGCCCAGGAGGCGCGCTCGGACGGCCGGGCCCAGCGGATCCGCGACGCAGTTGATGAAGACCGGCACGACGGGAACAGCGGTGAGTGCCGGGAACAGGAAGGTCAGCGGCTGCACTACTCCGTGATCGACCTGCATGTCTTCCGAGACGGCGACGTCGATGCCGGCGCGCAGCACACTCCGCGCAATGCCGAGCGCAGCGTCCCGGTCCACGTCGAGCGGACCCGCCGGCAGGCCGTAGTCGCCGACCGAGGTGGCCGCCGCACCGATGCAGAACGGCGGCATCAGGTCGTACAGGAACCCGTTGTAGTGGTCTGGCGCGAACAGCACGACCAGGTCGGGATCGAACTCGGCGACGAACGCGCGGGCCCGGCCGAGCACCTCGTCGACCTCGGCGCGCACCCCCGGCTCCGGATCGTGAAGGCCGATGAGCGGCGAATGAGACGTCGTACACAAAGCGATGGGCATGCAGTACATCCCCCTGAGGGTCATCACATCGAGCCGAGCCGGAAACACCGCGGCAGTCTTGCCACCCACCAGTCGCGCGGGTACGCTGCCGGAGCGGTGGTGCATTATTAGCACACTATGGTGCAGTATCGGCACCGTCAATGCTTGTTCCCCGTCGCGCCAGACGGGACAGCGACCTCACGAATCCCCTTTCTCGCGCCAAGGGTGTGCAATGCGACAGACATACGACGTGGTAGTCCTCGGATCAGGGGCGGCCGGGCTGACCGCGGCCCTCGCGGCGGCGGTGGAGGGCGCGCGGGTCGCGGTCTTCGAGAAGGCCGAGCTGCTGGGCGGCACCACCGCGCTGTCCGGCGGGACGATCTGGATCCCGAACAACCAGCCCGCCCGCGAGGCCGGGATCGAGGACTCGCGCGAGCGCGGGCTGGAATACCTCGCGAGCCTGTCGAACGGGATGATCCTGCCGGAACTCGCCGAGGCTCTCGTCGATGGCGGGCCGCAGCTTGTCGACTTCCTGAACGAGCACTCGGAGATACGTCTCCAAGTCGTCCACGGCTACCCGGACTACCACCCGGAACACCCGGGTGGAATGCCCGGCGGAGGCCGGTCGATCGAGCCCGCACTCGTCTCGTTCGCAGGACTCGAGGACTGGTCCGATCGCATAGCGGGAGACATCCGGCGGATGCTGATCGCCGAGACGCCCTTGGGCGGCGGGACCGGTTCGGTGGAGCCGGAACTGCTCGCCGAACGCGAGAAGGCGCAGCTGGAGGGACTCGGCCGGGCACTGATCGGCGGATTGCTCCAAGCCTGCTTGAAGCACGGGGTGCAGATCACCACGAATTCCCAAGGGGTCAGGCTGCTGACCGAAGACGGCGTCGTGACAGGGGTCGAGATCCAGAACCCTGACGGCGTGCGATTCGTGACCGCGGGCGCGGTCATCCTCGCCACCGGCGGCTTCGAATACGACCCCGACCTGGTCCGCGACTTCCTCCGGGGACCGCTCACCCGGCCCATCGGGGCACCGACGGACTCCGGCGACGGGCTGCGGATGGCGATGCGGATCGGCGCTCAGCTCGGCAACATGCGCGAAGCCTGGTGGTCGCCGGTCGTCGGCTACCCCGGGGTCCGGCGCGACGGCGGGCGCAACGGCCTGTTGTCCGCTCGCGAGCGCGCGCTGCCGGGCTCCATCATGGTCAACCGGTACGGCCGCCGCTTCGCGAACGAGGCCGCCAACTACAACGCGCTCGGCGGTGCCTTCCACCGCCTGGACGAATCACGGCTCGACTACCTCAACGTGCCGGCGTTCATGGTCTTCGACCAGTCAGTGGTCGACCGGTTCGGAGCGTTCGGTCTGGCGCCCGGCGGCGAGATGCCGAGCTGGGTGCAGCGCGCGGCGACACTCGACGAACTCGCCGACGCCTTCGGCATCCCCGCTGCCGAGTTCCGTACGACCGTCGACCGGTTCAACAAGAACGCCCGCGCCGGAGTCGACCCCGACTTCGCCCGCGGACAGAGCGCGTACGACCGCTACCCGGGAGCCGGGCAGGCCGAGGATCCCGGCTCGGCGCGCGCGACGCTGGGGCCGCTCGAGAACGCGCCGTTCTACGGGGTCGAGGTCGCGATCTCCGCGCTGGGCACGAAGGGCGGGCCTCGCACGGATCGAGACGGCCGTGTCCTCGATGTGGACGGCGATGTGATCACGGGACTCTACGCAGCAGGCAACGTCATGGCAAGTCCGGCCGGCATGGTCTACGGCGGCGCCGGGGCAACGCTGGCGGTCGCAGGCGTTTGGGGCCTGTACACCGGTCGCGCGGCTGTCCGCGACTTCAAGACACCGCCACCAGTGGTCGTCGATTCCGCAACGCACTGAAAGAAGAACGAAGACGATGACAGACACTTTGGACAGCCTGGTCATGGAGCTCACCGCCCAGGACGCCGCCCGACTGGCCGCGCAATGGATCGCCGATCTCACTGCAGCGCTGGAGAGCGGATCCGCGTCGGCGCTGGAGGAGCTCTTCACCGACGACGCGACCTGGCGCGACTTCATGGCGTTCAGCTGGGACTTCACGCACAGCATCGGCCGCGACTCGCTGGTCTCCCGGCTGTTCGACCTCGCGAAGGCCGCCGATCTCGACGGGCTCGCCGTCAACGCCCAGCAGCCTCCCGTCGCCGCCGACGGCCGCGTCCACGCGTTCTTCGACTTCACCACCAGGGACCGGATCGACCGGGGCTACGTGTCGCTCGTCCCCGGCGCCCGGCGATTCGCAGCAGCGACGGTGCAGACCCAGGTCATCAGCCTGAAGGAGCACCCGGAGCAGACCGGCCACAGGCGCAAGGACGGCAAGACCTACGGCATCGTCCCGGACCGTCCCCGGTGGACCAGCGAGCGCCGCAAGGAGGCGGCGTTCGATGACGGCGACCCCGCCGTGCTCATCCTCGGCGCCGGGCACAACGGTCTGGCCATCGCCGCGCGCCTCGGCGCGCTCGACGTGCCGACGCTGGTGATCGACCGTGAGGTCCGTATCGGCGACGCGTGGCGCAAGCGCTATGCCTCGCTCGCACTGCACAGCACGGTGTGGGGCGACCACATGCCCTACATCCCGCTGCCCCCGACCTGGACGTCCCACACGCCCAAGGACAAGTGGGCGGACTTCCTGGAGTCGTACGCGACGCTGCTCGACCTCAACGTGTGGATGAGCACGACGTTCCTCAACGGGCACTACGACGAGGACGCCGAACGGTGGACGATCCACGTGCGTCGTGAGGACGGCTCGATACGCACCCTGCACCCGCGGCACTTCGTCGTCGCCGGCGGCCTGTTCGGATCGCCGAAGATTCCCGCGATCAAGGGGATCGAGTCGTTCCGGGGCGTCGTGGCGCACTCCGACGAGTTCCAGGGCGGCGCCGACTTCCCCGGCAAGAAGGCGCTCGTGGTCGGCGCCGGCGTCAGCGGCCACGAGATCGTCCATGACCTGTACGAGCACGGCGCCGACGTCACCATGCTGCAGCGCAGCGCGACCTACGTCGTCACGTTCGACTCCTACCACAAGTACTGGTCCGGCCACTTCACGGAAGACGCGGTCTTCCCTCCCGAGTTCGCGGACCAGATCGCCTACGCCACGCCCAACCTGAGATCGGACGAGATCAACAAGAAGCTGGTCAAGCTGGCTGCGGAGGCCGACAAGGACCTCCTCGACCGGCTCGCGGCCCGCGGCTTCAAGTTCGAGTGGGGGCCGGACGGCACCGGCATCATCGGCAGCCACATGTCCGGACGGGACAGCTACCAGATCGACATCGGCGCCTCCTCGCTCATCGCCGACGGCAAGGTCCACCTGAAGCAGGGCGTGGAGTTGGCCGAAGTGAAGGACGGGACGACGGCGGTGTTCAGCGACGGCTCGGAGCTGAAGGTCGAGCTCATCGTCTTCGCCACCGGCTACGAACAGTTCTGGAACCACATCCGGCCCTCGCTCGGCACGGCGGCAGCCAAGATCGACAAGGCGTACGGCCGGGCCGCCGACAACGAGTACGCGAACACATGGCGCCGATCGGCACAGCCCGGACTGTGGTTCGGCACCGGCTTCATCCGGATGGCCCGGTTCTACACGAGGTTCATGGCTCTGTTGATCAAGGCCATCGAAGAGGGCCTGGAACCTGTGGACCCGGACAAGCCGACCAAGAAGAACCCGTCCTGACCACGGCATGTGGTGAACGGGGCGTGATCGGTTCTGCGCGGGCGTTCAAGGTGTGCAGAGTATGCTGAGCCGCATGCCGGAATCGAACGCGGCCGCATCGCCGAAGGGCCGCGAGGGGAACCAGACTCTGGCACGCGGCCTCAGTGTCCTGCTGGCGATCGCCGACTCCAAGCGAGGCCTCTCGGTCCAGCAGGCCAGCGAACTGCTGGGGGTTCACCGGTCGATCGCCTACCGGCTCCTGGAAACGCTCGCCGACTTCGGGCTCGTCGCCCGCAACCGCGAGGGCGTCTACAACCCCGGCGCGCGCCTGGCGACGCTCGCCGAGGCCTACCTTCCCACGCTGCGCGACGTCTCCCGCCCGGTCATGCAGTCGCTCGCCGAGAAGTTGCAGTCGACCGTCTCGTTGTTCGTCGAGCAGGGCGGCGAGGCGGTCGCGATCGTTCTGGTGGAGCCGACGACCGCCTCACACCACATCGCGTTCGCGCCGGGAATGCGCACGCCGCTCGATCTCGGCGCCGCGGCCTACGCGATCCTCGCGTCAGGGCCGGCCGGACCGGACGAACCGGCTGCGGTGGAGACCGCCCGCGAGCTCGGGTACGCGCGCAGCCACGGCGAGATCGAGGCGGGGGCGTACGGAGTCGCCGCCTGGATTCCGACGGGCGACACCGCGGTGCGTGCCTGCCTGAACCTGATCACCTACCGGCAGGACATCGCGGACGGCGCGGGTCCGGTCATGCGCGATGCAGCAGATGAGGTCGGGCGGCTGCTGCGACGGCCCTGAGCCGCTCGGCGAACGAGGGCCGCCCCGACGTTCGACCGCGCATGTACGGACCGAACCCGCTGCGGCAGGGTACTTCTCCAGGCCCTCCTTCAACCCCGGTGAAGCCGATCGCGCAGTCGCCGACGTTCCGGCGCCGGAAGGCGACGCCTCGGCTCGGCGGCCTGGCCGCCTCACCACTACCGATCCGTGCGGAGCCGGAGGTCAGTCACTGGGGAACAGGGCATCCACGAGACGCCGCACCATGGGTTCGATCTGATCGCTTCCCGCGCTGACAAGCGGTTGGAGTCCGACAGCAGCCCTCAACACGGCCATTCCCACCCCTGTTGCCAGAAGCACCTGCGCCGGCAGCAGGTCCTGCTCCACGGATCCAGCACCGTCGCCGGCTGCGGAGGCAATCGAGCGACTGATATCGGTCAGCGCGGCGCGGCGGAGCTCGTCGGTGCCCGGGTCGCCGGACTCACGCACAAGCAGCAGCACCGGGTGCTCCTGATAGGCGGACCAGGCATCCGGTGAAAGCTGACGCGCCATCTCCCGCACCAGTGCTTCGCGATCCGCCGGTGCCGCCGCACCCGCGGCCAGGCCCTGCGGCTGCAGGGCGAGCGCGGCCTTGAACAGGCCCTCCTTGGAACCGAAATAGCGCTTCACCAGCGCGATGTTCACTCCGGCATCGGCGGCGACGTCTCGCAGCGTCGTCCCTTGAAAGCCTAGGCGTGTGAACCGCTGGTGTGCTGCAGACAGCAGCGCTTCGCGAGTCGCCTGGGCATCTCGGACCTTCGCGCGCGGGGAGGTCGCGCCACCGTCGGGGTTCGACTCGGCCATCGCGCTCCTCCCATCGGGCTTTGACGCCCCGTGCTCCTGCCGCCTACCGTAACAAGTAATCAACTGTTGACTTGATGGGAAGTGACGATGCCCAAGACAGCTCTGCTGGTCATGGACGTGCAGCAAATGATCGTGGAACGGTTCGCCGAGCCCGAGTACATCCCCGCCCTCAAAGACACCATCGACGCGGCCCGAGCAGGCGGTATCGCCGTGGTCTACGTCGCCGTGGACTTCCGCTCGGGCTATCCCGAGATCAGCCCCCGCAACAAGATGTTCGCCGCGATACCCGGGCGAGCGCCTGCCGAGCGGCCCGAGAACGGCATCCATCCGGGGATCGCTCCCGAGGAACTCGACCCGGTCGTCATCAAGCGCCGCGTCAGCGCGTTCTCGGGAAGCGACCTCGACCTCATGCTGCGCGCGATGGAGGTCGACCACCTGGTGCTGTGCGGCATCGCCACCTCCGGAGTGGTGCTCTCGACGCTGCGCCAGGCCGCAGACCTCGACTACCGCATCACCGTGCTGTCGGACCGGTGCCTGGATCCGGATCCGCTCGTCCACGACGTCCTTCTGACCCGCGTCTTCCCCATGCAGGCCGAGGTCATGACCGCTGCCGACTGGGAGAAGACCGCCTGAGCACGCGGTGATGCCGACCTGGCCCGGGGCGTTTTCGAATCTTGACACGCCTCGGGCCACTCATTAGCCTCTGAGCAGTTAGTGCATCAGCATGTAGTAAATACTGCACAAGGACGGCTATGGTCACCGCACCTGGCTCCCCCGGCTCGAGCACCGCATCCCCCCCGCAGGTCGACGTCGCCGTGATCGGCGCCGGGCCGTCCGGCCTGATGACCGCGAACCTGCTGGGCCTGCACGGACTGCGGGTCTCCGTGTTCGAGGCCGAGCCCCGGCTCATCGACTTCCCCCGCGGCGTCGGCATGGACGACGAGACGCTGCGGACGTTCCAGACAGCCGGGCTCGTCGAGTCCGTCCTGCCGCACACCGTCCCGCACCAGCTGCTGGTGTTCGTCGACCGGAAGCAGCGCGACCTGGCCAGGATCGCGCCGCCGACGGCGGACTTCGGCTGGCCCCGGCGCAACGGATTCGTCCAGCCGCTCGCCGACCGGGTGCTGCTCGACGGACTGCGCCGCTTCGACGCCGTCGACGTGCACTGGTCCTCGCCGGTGACAGGGTTCGTCCAGGACGCTGACGGTGTCGACCTCACGGTCTCGGGTCCGGACGGTACGCGGACTGTCCGGGCGTCCTACGTCGTGGGCGCCGACGGCGGCAGCTCTGCCACCCGCAGGACCCTGGGCCTGGACTTCGCAGGCCGGACCGCGACCGCGAACTGGTTCGTCATCGACATCCGTAACGACCCGTTCGGTCAGCCCGGTGCGTATGTCTGCGCCGATCCCCGGCGTCCGTACGTGTCGATCAGCATCCCGCACGGCATCCGGCGGTTCGAGTTCATGTTGAAGCCCGGCGAAACCGAGGCCGAAGCGATGACCGACGAGTTCGTCAGATCGCTGCTGAAGCCGTTCGTGCCGGCGAGCGCCCCGGTGGAGATCATCCGTCGACGCGTCTACACCCATCACTCGCGCATGGCCGAGCGGTTCCGATCCGGCCGAGTGTTCCTGGTCGGCGACGCGGCACACATCATGCCGGTCTGGCAGGGACAGGGGTACAACAGCGGGATCCGTGACGCGCTGAACCTGTCCTGGAAGCTCGCGATGGTGCTCCGGGACCAGGCCGGCGACCAGCTGCTGGACAGCTACGACTCCGAGCGCCGGGAGCACGTTCGCGCGATGATCCAGCTGTCGGCGTGGGTCGGCCGGATGGTCTCCATGACCAACAAGGTCGGGGCAGCGACGCGCGATGCCGTGTTCCGCGCGCTGTCGGCCGTGCCGAAGACGAAGGCGTACATCGTGCAGATGCGGTTCAAGCCGATGCCCACAATGAAGGACGGAGCGTTGACGCGGGCCGGGTCGATCACCGAACCGACGCCAGTGGGACGGCTGTTCATCCAGCCAACAGTCGGCACCAGGGAGAGGTCGCCGGTCAGGCTCGACGACGCCCTGGGCCCTTGGTTCGCTCTCGTCGCGTGGAACAACGATCCGGGCGCGATCCTCGACGAGGACGCACAGCGCCGGCTGAGGCAAGCCGGCGTCCGTCTCGTCGCGGCCCGGCCCGGTGTGCAACTCGACTGGGATGAGGCGGTGCCGGACGACGACGTCCTGATCGTCGGCGACCTCGACGGCTCCCTCAAGCGCTGGTTCGACGCGCACGCGGAATCCGTCCTACTCCTCCGCCCCGACCGGATCGTCGCCGGAGCCAGCCGCGCCTACGCCGCCTCCGACATGGTCCGGGCGTTCGCCCTCGCGATCGGCGCACCCGATCCGATGCCCGCAGCGACCGCGACCTCAACTTCAACCCACCGGGAGAGCACCGCGTGAACACCGTCTGGACCGGACTCGCCGGCACGGACTACTCGATCAGGCACGTCCCCGTGGGCCCATGGTCGACCCGGGTCCTGGAAAGTGGTTCCGGGACGCCGCTGATCCTCATGCACGGCACCGGCGGGCATCTGGAGGCGTTCACAAAGAACGTCCCGGCGCTCGCTGCGGAGTACCGCGTCATCGCGTACGACTATCCCGGTCACGGCTGGACGACGACGGCTGGGGCGGATCTGGAGATCGACGACTACATCGACCACTTGATCGGCCTCATGGACACGCTCGGCGTCCAGCGCGCCCATCTGAGCGGAGAATCCCTCGGCGGATGGGTGGCGGTGAAGTTCGCAGCACGCTATCCCGACCGCGTCGGCCGACTGGTGCTCAACACCCCCGGTGGGACCATGGCGACGCCGGAGGTCATGGAGCGCATCCGCGCCCTGAGCCAGGCCGCCGCCGACGATCCCAGCCAGGAGCGCGTCCGCACCCGGCTCGAATGGCTCATGGCCGATCCCGGCTCGGTCACCGACGAACTCGTCACGATCCGCCGCGAGATCTACAGCAGGCCGGGGTTCGCCGAGTCCATGCGGCACATCCTGTGCCTGCAGGACCCGGAGATCCGCCGGCGGAACCTGGTGACCGACGACGAACTGGCGGCGGTCACGGCGCCAACCCTGGTCATCTGGACGAGTGACGACCCTTCCGGCCCCGCCAAGGCCGGACTGGACATGGCCGAGCGCATCCCGTCGGGGGAATTCCGTCTCATCGAGGACGCCGGTCACTGGCCGCAGTGGGAGCAGCAGAAACAGTTCGACCAGATCGTGCTGGAGTTCCTGGGGAGGCCTGCGTGAAGGTCACCGAGGACGTCGTCGAGGCCGCGGCCGAGCGGCTGGAGAACGCCGCACGGCTCGGAGTCGCCTGTGCCCCGGTCGCGGATCTGATCGGCCCGGACGACATCGATGCCGCCTACCGGGTGCAGCAGTTACTCACCGAACGACGGCTCGCCGCCGGAGCGCGCATCGTCGGCCGGAAGATCGGCCTCACCTCGCCGGCCGTGCAGCGGCAGATCGGCGTTGACCGGCCGGACTTCGGCGTGCTCTTCGACGACATGCGCTACAACGACGGCGACGAGATCCCGATCGGCCGGCTACTGCAGCCGAAGGCCGAGGCCGAGGTGGCGTTCCTGCTCTCGCACGACATCCACGACGCCTCCGATCCCGCCGCCGTCCGCGCCGCGATCGCGTTCGCGTTCCCGGCCCTGGAGATCGTCGACACCCGGATCGCGGACTGGCGGATCGGGATCACCGACACCATCGCCGACAACGCCTCGTCCGGGGTCTTCGTGCTCGGAGCGATCGGAAGTCCGCCCGGAGCCTTCGAGCCCGTGGACGTCACGATGGCGATGCGCCGCGGCGGCGAGGTCGTCTCGCAGGGCACCGGCCGAGACTGTCTGGGCGACCCGCTCAACGCCCTCGCGTGGCTCGCCGCGACCGCCATCGACCTCGGAACGCCGCTGCGCGCCGGCGACCTGGTGCTCTCCGGTGCGCTCGGCCCGATGGTGTCCGTGGATCCCGGCGACGTCTTCGAAGCCGTCATCGCACCGCTCGGGACCGTGACGGCACGGTTCTCCCAGAAGGAAGCAGAAGCATGAAAGACGAGAAAACCGGAGTCGCCATCATCGGCTCCGGGAACATCGGCACGGACCTGATGATCAAGATCCTGCGAGGATCCGAGACTCTCCGGGTCGCCGCCATGGTCGGTATCGACCCCGCCTCCGACGGGCTGGCCCGAGCGACGCGGCTGGGAGTCGCCACGACCTCCGACGGGGTCGAGGGCCTCATAGCGATGCCGGAGTTCGAGGACGTGGAGATCGTCCTGGACGCCACGAGCGCGGCTGCCCACGTGGCGAACGCCCGGGCTCTGGAACCGTACGGGCGCCGCCTGGTCGACCTGACCCCGGCCGCACTCGGTCCGTTCGTGATCCCGCCGGTGAACCTCGACGAACACCTCGACGCCCCGAACATCAACATGGTCACCTGCGGCGGTCAGGCCACGATCCCCATCGTGGCCGCGATCTCCCGCGTCACCGAAGTCCCCTACGCGGAGATCGTCGCTTCGGTGTCCTCGAAGTCCGCCGGCCCCGGCACCCGGGCGAACATCGACGAGTTCACCGAGACCACCGCGCACGCCATCGAGGCGGTCGGCGGCGCACGCCGCGGCAAAGCGATCATCATCCTCAACCCGGCGGAGCCTCCGCTGATCATGCGGGACACGGTCTACTGCCTGATCGGCGACGCCGACCACGACGCCGTGCGGGCGTCCATCCTAGGGATGGCGGCCGAGGTGGCGACGTACGTCCCCGGGTACCGCCTGGTCCAAGAGGTCCAGTTCACCCCGGTCGAGAAGACCGACGTGGCGACCTTGATCGACCCGGACGCCGCTGTCGCCTGGAAGGTGACAGTGTTCCTCGAAGTCGAAGGCGCGGCTCACTACCTCCCGGCGTACGCCGGGAACCTCGACATCATGACATCGGCGGCAATGCGTGTCGCCGAACGGATCACGAACCGGCCGAAGGTGGCGGTGTGATGACGGCCGGGATCAATACTCAGAATGAGATCTACGTCCAGGACGTGACCCTCCGGGACGGCATGCACGCGATCAGGCACAGGATCACCCCGGAGAAGGTCAGCGAGATCGTGCGCGCCCTCGACCGCGCAGGCGTCGCCGCGATCGAGATCAGCCACGGCGACGGCCTGGCCGGCTCCAGCCTCAACTACGGTCCGGGGAGCCACACGGACTGGGAATGGATCGCTGCCGCAGTCGAGAGCGCGGAGAGCGCCGTCATCACGACACTGCTGCTCCCAGGCGTGGGCACGATCACCGAGCTTCGGCGCGCGTATGAACTCGGCGTGCGTTCAGTGCGCGTGGCTACGCACTGTACCGAGGCCGACGTGTCGGCACAGCACATCGCGGAGGCGCGCGCATTGGGGATGGACGTCTCGGGGTTCCTGATGATGAGCCACATGATCGGGTCCGCAGAGCTTGCTCAGCAGGCCCTGCTGATGGAGTCCTACGGCGCGCACTGCGTCTACATCACCGACTCGAGCGGCCGCCTGACCACGGACGACGTCCGTGAACGGGTGCGGGCGTACCGAGACGTCCTCGACGGGTCGACACAAGTGGGGATCCACGCGCACGAGAACCTCTCACTCGCCGTCGCCAACTCGGTGGCCGCGGTCGAGGAGGGAGCGATCCGCGTCGACGCCTCGCTGGCCGGACAGGGAGCCGCGGCCGGCAACGCACCGATCGAGGCGTTCATCGCAGTGGCGAACCTCCGGGGCTGGAAGACCGGTTGCGACCTGTTCGCACTCGAGGACGCCGCCGACGACCTGGTCCGGCCGCTCCAGGACCGCCCGGTGCGCGTCGACCGGGAGACTCTCACGATCGGATACGCCGGCGTCTACGGCAGCTTCCTGCGTCACGCGGAGATCGCGGCATCGCGCTACGGCGTGGACGCCCGCGAGATCCTCATCGAGGCCGGCCGGCGCAAGCTCGTCGGCGGGCAGGAAGACATGCTGACCGATATCGCGCTGGACCTGCAGGCTCAGACGCACTGATCACTCTGGTCCCGCCGGATCGTCGGCGGGACCGCTAGGTCGTTTCGGGGGCTCTTTCGTGTGGTCGCTTGGTCGACCCCGTCCGGGCACTCCGCTCAGCTCGGCGGCCAGGCTACCAAGTCCTCGATCTCGACCTTGCGGATCACACGCTCGCCACAAGGTCTTCAGGGGCCGCACGCCAACGGGTGGTCCCCGGCACCGTCGCGAAAACGCCACGGCAGGAAATGGCCTATGCCGCGATACGTCTATCGCTATCCTGATGGCTTCCATCGGTCATGAGTTAGATGAAGTTGGCACGATGTCTGCTGGATACATCGCGGGAAGAGTAGCCCTCCGGCCGGTGCGCGTCGGCCTGATCATCGACCCTGGTAACTGGGAGTCGCTTCGCCGCGCGGTGAATTTGGCGACGAGCACCTGGGGCGGCGTGGGGTTTCCAATCTTCCAGGCGGAAGATGAAGCGCGCGTGCTAAGTGAGGCAGTCGCGCTGGGAGTCGATGTTCTGCATGCCGTTGGCACCGGCGGCGCAGCTCGTCGGCTCGCATCAACAGCAGGTTTTGCTTGGAGCTCGTTTCAAAACCGATCGCCGTTCTTAAGAGACGACTCCGGGCTCGACAATCATCTGCTTCCGGCATCCGCTTTGTTCGACTGGTTCCGGACGCAGCGACTCGAGACCGTTCGAACTGCCTACGTCACCTGGGAGCCCGACCACCCAATGACCAGGGTTCTGGCCATCTGGTTCGGCGAGTTCGGAAGTGAAGCGCCACAAATCGCCGACCGTATGGCGTGGGAACGGATCGCATCACCGATACGGTTGGGACGGGGACTGCTGTTGCCACCGGATCCGCCGTCGACCATCGATCAGCTCTCGGTGACAAGAGAAGAAGTCGTGCTGGAGCCACACTCACAGCACAGAGGAATCGTTGTCATCGAACCCGATAGCGTAAGTGACTTGGTGTCATGGTGGAACCTCCGTGCCTGCGGGCACGAGGTCATGCCGTGGGCGCATGAGCATGCCGACATCCTTGAACCTGCCCTCGCCAGATGGCTGGCTCAGGTTGCTGCTGACGGTCCGCCCGGGAAGCCAACTGCTATCGCCGTCTGGCACAGCTGGGAGGACGACCTTCCACGACGGCTCGTGAGCCTGGTTGACGATGGACGATTCAGGCTCCAGCAATACGACAAGGGCCTCGACGAGTCATGCTTCGGCCCAATGACGACACGGCACACCAGGTCTTTCAACGCTGACGTTGACCTCTCGCACGGTTCGATTTCGGTGCCGGTACCATCGTTGGATTTCTTACCTCGCCGCTCATCGTGGACCCACCTAGGTATGGTCGCTGCGATAGTTGAGGTCTTGAGTGAGTCGGGACTGCCTGCCGGTACTCGGGCGATCATCCCTGCGGCACGTCGGCTAACGGCTCGGCTCCACGACCTTCTCACTCCATTCTTCAGGGCCCGTGATCGCGGGTACGTTTTCCCGACCCGCGTTGCGAATGAGTCGGTTGACCTCAGATTCTTCCGCGCGGAGCCGTTCATTGTCGGGCTGCTGTCGGAAGCCGGCTTCGCAGCACGCATCGGCGAGAACGGCCGACGACTTCAACATCGCATCGGCCTGCTCGGTGGAGCACGAGAAGACAGCCTGGCAAACCAGCCGGCGGTACGCGGGGTCGTTCGTAAGGCACTGGATTGCCGAGACGGCGTCAACGTGAAGACTCTGCTGGGATTGGCGACGAAGTACGCTGGTGGGTGGGAACGCGTCGCGGGCCTTGGGGGAAACAGACCGCACGAGGACTACGCCAATGCCGTTCTCGGTGTCCTTGGGAGCTGCGGGGTCCTCCAGCCCCAAGCCCGTCTGACATGCATGGGTTGCGGCAGCGCAGTGAGGATCCCGCCGCCATCGCTTGGAGACTTGATCACGTGCGAGCTCTGTGCGGCGTCGCTGCCACTGGCCCGCTACTTGGCCGAGAAGCCTGGGAGCCCGATGGCATGGGAGTTTCGCGCAACACAAGCCTTCGACCCGGCCCATTTCAACGAGACTGTCCCGGTGATGGCGGCGCTGTCCGTATTCGCGGCCGCATTCGAACAGATGCTGGACGGCAATACGCCACTTCATGTCGTTGGCGCCGAGCTGACAAAGGACGGTCAGGCGCGCGAGTTGGACTTCGTAATCGCGGCCCAAGACTTTGCGATGCCCGCGATCGTCATCGGGGAGGCCAAGGCCGGCCACCCCGACGCTCCTAAGCCACGCGAACTTCTCACTGCCGAAGACCTCGAACTCCTGGAGAGCGTGCAGGACTCAATCCGAGCGATCGGTATCGACTGCTGGATTGCTTTCACCACCTCACGGCCACGCCTCCACCCGTCCGAGATTGAACTACTCCGCCGGTCATGTGAGCGGTCGCTGACTCCGGTGTACGACACGCATGGACACGTGCTGGATGTGCTCCCGATCGTGCTGACTGGTGAGGCGCTCTCGGTGCACTCGATGGACCAGCGTCATCCCGTCCGACAGTCCAATGATTTCCCGAGGCTTCCAGCACTCGGAAGACAGTCGTGCGTCAGAGAACTCGGCCTCGTCGCTATGGACCATGAGCCGGACGGCTCAGGCCGGATACGAGCCAAGCCGCGCTGGTCATCGATATAGCTGTCGAACCCGCTAGCGGTCGTGAGCCGATCGCCGCGGCGCCGCCTAAGTCCGGGCTCGAGGTACACAGGGCATCGTCGGATGTTCTCATCGCGCGTCAGGGCCGAGCCGTTGCGCTATGCCGCCAGCTATTCACCGTCAGTGGTGGGCAAGCTCTCCGGCCTGTTCGGCGGTGGCGGCCCAGCTCGCCAGTACTTTGAGGCCGTCGGCCGCGCGAGTGCCGGCCGCGGCGGTGTAGACGAGCAGGGTGAGGCCGGGGTGGGCCGGGAACTCCATAGCCTCGAAATCGAGGTCCAGGGCGCCGACCACGGGGTGATGCAGCCGCTTGCGACCGACGCGGTGGAAACGGACGTTGTGGGCGGCCCAGCGGGTGCGGAAGTCCTCGCTACGGGTGGACAACTCGCCGATGAGTTCGATCAGTTGACGGTCACGGGGGTTGCGTCCGGCTTCAGAACGGAGCATGGCCGCTATGTCGTCCGCGGCGCGCTCCCAGTCGCTGAAGAACTCGCGGGCCGCGGGGTCGAGATAGACGAAGCGGGCGTTGTTCGCCGGGCGGCGCGGGTCGGCCAGGACCGGCGCATACAGGGCGCGGGCCAGCTGGTTGGCCGCGAGCAGGTCGTGCCGGGCATTGCGGACCCAGGCCGGAGCCTCGGTGATGGCGTCCAGGACCTGTTGCAGCCCGTCGGTGACACCGTCGCTCTTCACCCGGCGTCCCCGCGCGGTCGTGGGCCCCGCAGCGCGGGCGAGGTCGAACAGGTGGGCACGCTCGGCCTCGTCCAGCTGCAGAGCGTTGGCGACGCCGTCGAGGACCGCGTCCGAGGCGCCGGCGAGGTTGCCGCGCTCCATACGCACGTAGTAGTCGACGCTGACACCCGCCAACAGGGCGACCTCTTCGCGCCGCAGCCCCTTAACGCGGCGGTTGCTCCCGCCGTAGGCGGGTAGCCCGGCCTGCTGCGGGGTGAGGCGTTCACGCCGGGAGACGAGGAACTCCTTCACCTGGGCTCGGTGCTCCGCTCGGATGTCCATGAGATCCAGGGTAGGCGCGGTCAGCGGCAAGACGGCCGCACGAAGGAGGTACTGCCGTTACCTGGAAGAACAGTCACTCCCCGCGCGTGGCCAAGACGCGTTGACTTACTTACGCAACCACGACCACCGGCAGTGCCACACATGACCGCCGCAGCTCTCGCGAATTGCACCCAAACGGGTCGCCGCCGTGGGCATCGCCCCATGGCAGCGAGGATCGTCAACGAGCAGCAACCAGACGAGGAGGAGTGATGACCACCACTGCCTGGACCGAAAGCGACCTGGCCGAGATCGACAGGCACGACGAGGTGCACATCGCCCCGCGCCGCTCCGACGGCGCCCTGGCCGCGCTCAGGACCGTGTGGGCCGTCCGGGTCGGCTCGAAGGTGTACATCCGCTCGGTCAACGGGGCCGCCGGCGCCTGGTACCGCACGGCGAGCGCCAGCCACGAAGGACACCTCACCTCCAGCGGCATCGCCAGCGACGTCGTGTTCGCCGTTGTCGACCCTACCGATGCCCTTCAGGACCGCATCGACGCCGCCTACCGCTCCAAATACAACCGCTACCCCGGTCCGGTAGCCCGGATCACTGCGGACAAAGCCCGAGCTACGACCTTTGAAATCCTCCCGGAAGGAACCTCCTCATGAGCAACGAAGTCGCTGTCGTCATCGGCTCAGGCAGCATCGGAGTGGCCATCGCGCGCCGCGTCGGCACCGGCCGCACCGTGCTGCTCGCCGACTACAGCGAGAAGAACGCCCTGGCCGCGGCCGAACAGCTCCGCGGTGAAGGCTACGAGGTGACCACCCGCGTCACCGACGTCTCCGACCGCGGCGCGGTCGAGTCCTTGGCCGACGCCGCAGCCGCCTTGGGCCCGGTCACACAGGTGATCCACACCGCGGGCGTCTCGCCCACCCAGGCCAGCACGGAACGCGTCCTGCACGTCGACCTGCTGGGCACCGCGATGGTCCTCGACGCGTTCGCCCACGTCATCGCCCCCGGCGGCGCCGGCATCGTGATCGCCAGCATGGCCGGGCACCGCGAGAGCCCCTACGCCCCCGACGTCGAACACGCTCTGGCCACCACCGACACCGCCGATCTGCTCAGCCTGCCGTTCCTGCAGCCCGACCAGATCGGCTCCTCGGTGCATGCCTACGCACTGTCCAAGCGCGCCAACTCCCTGCGGGTCCAGACGGCCGCCGCGGCGTGGGGCAAGCGCGGAGCCCGCCTCAACGCCATCAGCCCCGGCGTCATCATCACCCCGCTGGCCCTGGACGAACTCTCCGGACCCCGCGGCCCGTGGTTCGAGCACGTCCGCACCACCTGCGCGGCCGGACGCTTCGGCACCCCCGAGGAGGTCGCTGTGGTATCCGCGTTCCTGCTCGGGCCGGACGCCGGCTTCATCACCGGCGCCGACCTGCTCATGGACGGCGGTGTGACCTCGGCGCTGCGCACCGGGGAGCTCTCCATGTCGCCCGCGCCGACCTCCTGAAGTCCGCGACTGCCCGCGCCGACGCCAGCGCCGACCTGGTACGGCCGTTCCAAAACCGCCCGGTGCGCGTCGCGCGCGAGATCCTCATCGAGGCCGGCCGGCGGAAACTCGCCGGGTGCAGGAAGACATGCTGACCGACATCGCGCTGAACCTCCAGGCGCAGACGCGCTGAACACTGAGCCCGTTCCAGCCCGTCCATGAGTTCGGCAGCGGCTATCGCTCAGGACGTATCGTGCACTCGCCCTGAGCGGAGACGTGGAGGTACTGCCCGAACTACGGCACGCGAAGATCTCTGATCTCGACCTGGACCTGGCCGTCGTGCTCGCGAATGACGGTCTCGAGCATCATGTCGCTGCGGCCCTCCTCGACAGACCACAGCTCGATGTCGATCATCCATTCGCCACGCTCGCGGTCATGGAACACGTGGGCGTATTGCCATGCCTCCGGCGGAAAGGCCACAAAGGTGGCCGGATAATCGCGCGCCCACACGCCAAGGTCGTGGACCGGAGCGTCGGCGTATGGAGAGAAGTCCCGCGTGAGGCAGTCGTAGTCGCCCGCCGCGATTCTTTCGGCGATCTGCTCCAGGACCGGACGGAAGCGTTCGGGCACCGGTTCATCATCGTCGCGCACGGAACCCGAGTCTGGCGTACCGGCTCCGGGACGGCCACCGCCTCTACTCGAACGCAGTCGCCAGCGCCTCATACACGTCGCTCAGGAACTGCGTAGTCCGCTGCGTACTCGGGCGCGCGACGAACCCGCCGTGAATAACCCCCGGATAGACGTGCAGCTCCACAGGTACGCCTGCGCGCGACAAACGCACCGCGTAGTCGACGCTCTCATCAAGGAACGCGTCGACGTCGCCGATCCCGACGAAGCCCGGCGCCAAGTCGCTCAGATCCTCGGCGCGCGCCGGCGCCGCGGTCGGTGGGACCTCGCCGCCCGCGAGACCGCCCAGATACGCCTGCCAGCACAAGCGGTTCGCCGACAGGTGCCACAGGCCCCAATGGCCCGGGTCCTCGCTCGCGCGGATCGACGCCGTCAGCTCGCGGTCGTCGAGCATGGGGTAGACGAGCAGCTGCAGTCGTGGTTGCGGCACGCCGGCGTCCCGGAGACGCAAGCACAGTGCGGCCGCCAAGCCGCCGCCCGCGCTCGCCCCGCCGACGACCATCCGCTCCGCGTCGACGCCGAACGCCGCCGGGTCTTTGGCAACGCGGCGCCAGACCGTTTCCGCGTCGTCCAGACCGTCCGGATAGGGGTGCTCCGGGGCGAGGCGCCAGTCGACAGAGACGACCGTGCAGCCGAGCTCGATCACCATCCGGTCCAGGCGGTCGTCGTTCTCTGCCAGGTTGCCCATGACGTAGGCGCCACCGTGGAGCCAGACCAGGCAGGGCAACGCTTCACCGGCACCGGCGTCCACCGGGCGGTACCAGCGGACCGCCACGTCGGGCCGCCCGTCACAACCCGGGATGACCGCGTCGCTGCGCTGGACCCGCGGGTCCGGAGGCACCGGTCGCGCGCTGACCGCCGCGTAGGAAGCCCGCAGCGTCGCGATGCTCGAAGGATCCCACCGCGGCAGCCGATCGAAAGCAGCCAGCGTCGCGGGCTCGACCCGGCGGAACTGATCGATGGCCGGCATCATCGGGCCCCTGTTCCAGCGCTGAGCTGGTGCTTGAGAAACGATCCGGACCACCCCATCAAATCCGAGGGGACGTAGTAGTCCTTCTCATCGTTGATCGCGTCCCAGTGTTCGGCGACGTCCTCGACGGTGGCTGGGCCATCCTCGTGCACGAAGCCATCTGTCGAGGCGATGAAGAGCCGCGCGAAACGGCCGGCGCCGGCCGTATAGATCTCTCCACTAACGGGACAGCTCTCATGCGCCAGGAACCCCACCAGCGGCGCCACAGCATCCGAGGGCATGAAAGGGCGGCCGGGGACAGCTTGGGCATCGTCGCCCAACGGCTCGCCCCCGGCCATGCGCGTCTGCGCCGCCGGCGCGATCACGTTGACCTTGATCCCATGGCGTTCGCCGGCAAGTCTCGCGCTGCGGGCCAGGCCGATCACGCCGGCCTTCGCCGCGGCGTACGACAGGTTGTTCTCGAGACCGAACACGCCGGTAGAGGTCGTCAGCACGACTCGGCCGTAACCCTGCTCGATGAAATGCGGCCACGCGGCGCGCAGGGTGTTGAACGAGCCGATCAGGTGAACGTCGAGGTGCTGCTTGAGATTCGCCAGATCGACGTCCGGCAGGCCGCCCCACCGGATGATTCCGGCGTTGGCGACCAGCACATCGACCCGGCCGAAGCGGTCGAGCGCGCACTCGATGATCGCTTCGGCCCCGCTCACCGTCGACACGTCGCTGGTGTCGGCCGTCGCCTCGCCGCCGGCGGCGGCGATCTCCTCGACGACCGACTGCGCGGGCCCACTGTCGGCGCCCTCGCCCTCGATCGAACCGCCGAGGTCGTTGACGACGACCTTCGCCCCCCGCTCGGCCAGGAGGCGGGCGTACGCGCGCCCGATGCCCCGGCCGCCGCCGGTGACGACCGCGACCCGTCCTTCGAAACCGAACTCGTTCATAGGTGACTCCCGCTCGTGCCACTCGTCGTACTTCGCGCCTCGTCGCGCGCTGACGTTCCAGGGACCGGCTGGTCCAGAGACCGGCGCCTTCCGGCCCCGATGCGCTACCAGGCCACGGGCAGCTCGTAGACGCCGTAGGCGAGCGAATCGCCCCGGAACTCGAGCTCGTCCCGGGAGACCGCCAGGCGCAGAGTCGGCACGCGCCGGTAGAGCGTCCCGTAGACGACCTGGAGTTCGATCCGGGCGAGCTGCTGCCCCAGGCACTGGTGCGGGCCCCAGCCGAAGGCGACGTGGTGCCGGGCCTCACGGGTGAGGTCGAGACGGTCCGGCTCGGGGAACGCCGCCGGATCCCAGTTGCCGGCGGGCAGCGGGACGACGATGCCGTCCCCGGCCTGGATCGTCTCGCCCTCGAGCTCGATGTCCTCGCGGGCGATCCGGCGCTGGCCGAGGTGTGCGATGGTCAGGTAGCGCAACAGCTCGTCGACCGCGTTCGCGACGAACTGCGGGTTCTGCGCCGTCTGCAGGAGCGCCAGCTGCTCCGGGCTTTCGAGCAGCAGCGCGGTGGCCAGCGTGATCATGTTCGCGCTGGTCTCGTGACCGGCGATCAACAGCACCATACACAGCAGCGTGGCGTCGGCGATGGTCAGCTCCTCCACCTTCACCCGCGCGGCGAAGTCTGACAGCACATCGTCGCCCGGCTCCTCGATCCTGGCTTCGAGCAGCCGGGTGAGGTAACCGCCGAGCGATTGCATGGACGCGACGTTCTCCTCGGCGGTCACATCGCGCTTGGTCGCCACGGAAGCGTGTTCCTGGAAGAAGTCGTGGTCGCTGTAGGGCACGCCGAGCAGTTCGCAGATCATCAGCGACGGCAGGGGCAGCGACAGAGTGGTCACCAGGTCGGTCGGGTTGGGACCTGCCAGCATCTGATCGATGAGCTGGTCGGTGTACTTCTGGATGGCCGGCCGGAGCTTCTCCATCCGGTTGCGCGTGAACGGGCTCGTCATCATCTTCCGGATCCGCGCGTGCACGTCCCCGTCCGCGTTGAAGATGGTCAGCGGCCTGTGGGCGACCGTCTCGGCCATGGCCTGGGTCGGGAACGGGAAACCGGGGACGTGCTCGTCCGTGCTCACCCGCGGATCGGTCAGAATGGCACGCTGGGCGGCGTGCCCGGTGACGAGCCACGGGGTGCTGCCGTCCCAGATGCGGGCGCGCGCCACGGGCTTCGCGTCCCGCAGCTCGAGCAGCTCGGCCGGCGGGGCGAACGGACACTGGCTGGAACGGGGGGTCGGGTACTCCGGAACGGCTATGCCGGCGGCGGTCGCGCCGGTGTCCGAGTCAGCCATGGTCTTTCCTCCAGAAATGGTGGGGGGCACGCTATTCCTCGATCCGAATCGCCAGCGCCGGACACATCACCGCGGCGTTGCGGACGTCGTCGGCCCGCTCCGGCGGCGGATTCTCCATCAGCAGCACGGCGACGCCGTCCTCGTCACGCTGGTCGAACACGTCCATGGCGGCCGAGACGCACTGCCCGGCCGCGACGCACTTCTCCTCGTCGATGACGACCTTCATAAGACCTCTCCTGATCGTTCAGTTGGTGGGAGCCAGGGCGGGGAGCGCGTCGACGACCTTCTGCCGCCACAGGCGGGCCTGCTTGGGCATGTTCCAGCCGAGGACGCCGGTGACCAGGCCGCCGCTGTGGTACCGCGCGACGAAGCGCCGCGCCGCCACATCGCCCTCGACGACGTCCACCTCGGCGTCGACCGGCAGCACGCCGTGTACCTGGATCTTCGTGTCGAACTGATCGGTCCAGAAGTACGGCACCGGCACGTACGGACGGTCTTCTCCGAGGATCGCGCCGGCGACGGCATCGGCCTGCTCGGTGACGTTTGTCCGGTTCTCCAGCCGGATCAACCGGCCGAGCTGCTCGTGGTGCCACCGGGCCACGTCGCCGACCGCGTAGATCCCCTCTGCCGCGCGGCACCGCGAATCGCAGACCACGCCGTTGTCCAGACGCAGACCGCTGTCCGTCAGCCACTCCGTCGTCGGAGTGGCGCCGATCGCGACCACCACGACGTCGGCCGGCAGAACCGCACCGGAAGCCAGCCGCACACCGGCGACCCGGCCCTCTTCGCCGACGAGCCCTGCGACACCGTCCCCCAGCCGCAACTTCACGCCGCGCTCGGTATGCAGCTCCGCCAGCACTCCCGCCACCAGTGAGCCCACCTGCAATGCCATCGGCGCCAACTGCGGTCCGGTCATCGTGACGTCCAGGCCCAAGGTCCGCGCCGTGGCCGCGATCTCGGCCCCGAGGACGCCCTCACCGACGACCACCAGCTGCGAGCAGGCCGACAAGGCCTGTCGCAGGGCCAGTGCGTCGTCGAGGGAGCGCAGCACATGGACGCCGGAAAGGTGATCTTGTCCGGGGAGCTTGCGCGCTCGCATTCCCGTGGCGATGACGATCGCGTCGGCTTGCAGGTCCCGTCCGCTGTTGACGCGCACGGTCCGGGCCTCCACGTCCAATGCGATCGCCGAGTCGCCGAGGACGAACTCGGCGTCCAGCGCCGACAGGGCTTCGGGAGGGCGAAGGACGGCCCGCGCCGGCTCCCACGCGCCGGACAGCACCTGCTTGGACAGCGGCGGCCGATCGTAGGGAGCGTGCGCCTCGTCGCCGAGGACGGAGATCCCGCCGGCGTATCCCTTGCGCCGCAGCGCCTCGGCGGTGGCCAGTCCCGCCGCGGACGCACCGACCACCAGCACACGGGCCGGGGCCGTCATGGCAGAACCCCGCGAATCCCCGTGGCGTCGTCCTCGATCCTCACGCATGACTCCGTTGCCGCTTGAGTGCGATGTCTGTCAGACGAAAAATAGACCTAGCGGTCGGTACAATCAATGCGGGGGACGGAGACCCAGCTCACAGCACACCGCGGCGCGGCCATTGATCGGATCCGTCGACCCCTCTACGCTGACGTTATAACGACCGGTCGGTCTATTTTTGCGCGATCCCACCCGGGAGAGATGGTCCCGGGCCACCCTGGAGGGCACATGAGCGAGGCGGCGAAGGACACCGGCGCTGGAAACAACGTCGACATCGACGTCCTGATCCTGGGAGCCGGCGTCACCGGGATCTACCAGCTGTACCGAGCCCGCGAAGCCGGGTTCTCGGTGCGACTGCTCGAAGCCGGCGCCGGGGTCGGCGGCACCTGGTACTGGAACCGCTATCCCGAGGCGCGCTTCGACTCCGAGAGCTACACCTACGGCTACCTGTTCTCGAAGGAGCTGTGGGAGGAGTGGGAGTGGTCGGAGCGGTTCGCCGGACAGCCCGAGATCGAGCGCTACTTCAACTACGTGGTCGACCGCTTCGACCTGCGGCGCGACATCCACTTCAACACCAAGGTGACGTCAGCCGTCTACGACGAGCCGGCCGGGACGTGGACCATACAGGCCGACGACGGCACCTCGGTGCGCGCACGCTTCCTCATCGCGGCGACCGGCATCCTCTCGGTGCCGTTCATCCCGGAGGTTCCCGGGCAGGAGCACTTCCGAGGGGAGCAACACCACACCGGCCGCTGGCCGACGACCCCCATCGACTTCACCGGCAAGCGCGTGGCCCTCGTCGGCACCGGATCCAGCGGCGTGCAGATCGTCTCTGCCATCGCCGACGAGGTGGCCTCGCTCACGGTCTATCAGAGGACCCCGGACTGGTGCACGCCGCTCAACAACGCGCCGATCACTGCCGAGGAGCAGTCGGCCCTCAAGGCGGACTACGAGACCATCCGCGAGACGCTGGGCAGCTCGCCGAGCGGGTTCCTCCACACCGCCAACCTGCGCAAGGCCCACCAGGACAGCGAGGAACAGCGGCAGCAGTTCTACGAGAAGATGTGGAATAGCCCAGGCTTCACCAAGCTGACCGAACACTACGTCGACCTGCTCACCGATCCCGTCGCGAACGCCGAGTGGTGCGAGTTCATCGCCGGGAAGATCCGCGGCATCGTGGAAGACCCCGAGACCGCGGACAAGCTGATACCCAAGGACCACGGCTACGCCGGGCGGCGGCCACCCTTCGGTACCCGCTACTTCGAGACGTACAACAAGCCGAACGTCTCGTTGGTCTCGCTCCGGGAGACACCGATCGTCCGCATCACCGAGTCGGGAATCGAAACAGCCGACGGCGTGCAGGACATCGACATCATCATCTGGGCCACCGGCTACGACTTCGGCACCGGTGCGCTGAAGCGGCTGGGCGTGCGCGGGCGGCAAGGCCTCGCCCTCGAGGACTACTGGGCGGACGGCCCACGCACCTATCTCGGCGTCGCAGCCGCCGGCTTCCCGAACTTCTTCTTCCCAGGCGGACCGCACGGCGCGATGGGCAACAACCCGCGGTACTCCAGCGACCAGGTGGACTTCGTCACCGACGCGCTCGTTCGCACCCGCGACCACGGTCAGGACGTCATCGAGACGGACCCCGCTGCCGAGGAGAAGTGGACCGACATGGTCAACGACTCCGGCTCACAGTCCCCCTTCCTGGAGAGCAGCTACTTCTACGGAGCCAACATCCCCGGCAAGCCTGTCGCGCAGCTGTTGAATCCGAAGGGGCGGCGGAACCTGCAGAAGGTGATCGCTGGAGCCGTCGAGAGCGACTACTCGGCGTTCGTCTTCACGAAGGTATCCGAACACCGCGGTCCCTAAGCCCCAGAGATCTCCTACGCCTTGCGCTTCTAGCCGAAGGGGTTCAGCCTGTCCGGCCCCACAGCTTGAGGTATGTACCCCGCCAGTCCACGTCGCCGTTCCAGGGGACAGTCGTGAGGTTGTCCCCAGTGATCAGCTTGAATGGGCTGGTGACGGTGAGCGGCACGCTCTCCTTGTTGAAGATCCGGTTCATCTCGTCCAGTGCCTGATAGGCGTTCCATTCGGTCGATGTGGCGACGTCGGCGGTCTGCACCTTTCCCTTCTTGACGTCGTCGAGGTTCGCGGCGTTGCCGTCGGAGGAGACCAACTGGATCTTGTCGCCGTTGGTGCTGCGCTGGATGACGGGGATGACGGCGGTGGCCGCGGCGTCGTAGGCGGCCCAGACCATGTCGGTGTCGGGGTGTGCGGCGAGTGCCGCCTGGAACTGGGTGGGCAGGGTCGTCGACAGGCCGGCGATCTGGAAGTGGATGTCGTCCGTGACCTTACATCCGGGGCAGTACTTCTTCAGCGCCGCCAGAACGCCCTCGTGGTACTGCACGACGGAGGGGAATTCGGGATCGTTGACCAGCAGGATCTTGCCCTTGCCCTTGGTCGCTACTGTCATCTGGGCACCCATCACCATGCCGTAGTCGTAGGCGTCGGGTTCCACCGTGGTGTCGAACTGCCCCTGCTTGAAGGGGCCTCCCTGTGCGTCGACGAGTGCCAGGCCGGCGGCACGGGCATCGTCGAGGGCGGGCTTGAGCTGATCGCCGTTGCCGGAGAAGAAGAAGATCCCGTTGGCTTTGAGCCGGATCGCGGTTTGCACGGCCGCGCGTCCCTTGTCGGGATCACCGGCGGGGTCGATCATTTTGGTCTCCCAGCCGACCGCCTTGGCGGCTTCGGCGAAGGCGTCGACTCCGCGCTTGCAGTTCTCGGCTGCGTAGCTGCACGGGATCGTCACGATCAAACGTCCCGGCGCGACGGGCGGAGACGAGGCGGGCAGGCTGGCGGACGTCACGTCGGCTCGGTACTTTCCGACGTAGTCCGTCGCCGCCTGTAGTCCGGCGGCGGAAAAGGATCCGGAGGCACTGCTGTCCGTCTTGGAACAGCCGGCGAGCAATGCGGCGGACAGCGAGACGCCGAGCAGGACGGTGAGCGCGCGTGATCTGAGAGCGGTCATGGTTGTTTCCTTGGATTGGGGCGATGGAAGCCGACTGGGGTCAGGACGAGGTGTGGGTGGCCCGGCTGCGAGCGAGGAGTACCGAGGCGGCGACCGCGACGATGAGGGCCGTTCCGTTGAAGATGTTGGTCACCCAGGTCTGGGCACCGAGAAGAGTCAGACCGTTGGAGCCGACCGCCAGCAGGAAAACGCCGACCACAGTGCCCCAGACGTTGAAGTAGCCTGCCTTGATCGTGGTGCCGCCGAGGAAGGCCGCGGCGTAGGCGGGGAGCAGGAAGTCCGGTCCGATACCCGGTGGCACGCTGCCCGATCTCGACGCCTGCAGGAGGCCCGCGATGGCGGCGAGCGCTCCTGCGGCGACGAACGCGGTGGTCAGATAGCGGCCGGTGCGCACTCCACTAAGTCGAGCCGCGTCCCGTCCCATGCCAGTGGCGCGCAGATAGCGGCCGAACGGTGTGCGCTCCATCGCGAACCAGAGCGCCACGGCCAGGGCGAGGAAGTAGCCGAGGACAGTCTGTACGCCGCCGAGCTTGGTAATGGTCAGATCGGCGAACGAGCCCGAATTCAGGGTCAGCAGGGAGCTGTTGGTGAGGATGAGGTTGCCGCCGGCGAGCAGTGTGCCGACGCCCAGTGTCGCGATGAACGCGTTGACTCCGACCTTGACCACCAGGAACGCGTTGAGGAAACCGGTTCCGCAGCCCACCAGCAAGGTGAGCAGGGCGACGAGCGGCCATGGCAGTCCCGCGTTGGAGGCCCAGGTGGAGAAGATCGCGCTGAACCCTAGGATCGCGCCGAGGGACAGGTCGAACTCGCCCGCCGCGAGCGGGAGGATCGCAGCCAGGGCGAGGATCCCGGGGATGGACTGGTCGGCGAGGACCGCCTTGGCGTTGTCCCAGGTGGGAAAGGTATCGGGAGCCGCCACGGAAAACGTCGCGACCAGTAGAGCGAGGAAGATCAGGGCGCCGTAGCCGGACACCGCACCGCTCGCGGCTGTACGCCAGGTGCGTGGCGGCGGGGACGGGGCCTGCTCCGGCAGATCTGGTTGCTGCGATGCAGTGGATGCCGCGGATGTGGCCGACGTTGTCATGTGGGCTCCTTCAGGTGGGCCGGTGCGTGAGCCCTGGTGGACAGGAGCGTGAGCCGCTCCTCGCTGATGTCGTCGCCTTCGACCAGGGCGACCTGCGCACCCCGGTCCAGAACCAACACCCGGTCGCACAGGGCTGCGAGTTCTTGGAAGTCGCTGGAGGCGAGCAGCACAGCTGTGCCGCCGGATGCCAACGCTCTGATCGAGGTCGCGATCTCCTGTTTGGCCAGGGCGTCGACACCCTGGGTGGGTTCGTCGAGCAGCAGGACCCGGCCTCGGCGGCTCGCCGCGCGAGCCACCACGACCTTCTGCTGGTTGCCTCCGGACAATGTGGCGATCGGCCGCGCGGAGTCGGCCGGCTTGACCGAGTAGTCAGCGATCAACCGGGCTGCATCGGCGTGCTCCGCGTCCGCACGAAGCGTGCCTGCGCCGGTGACGAAACTGCGCAGCCGTCCCAGAGAAAGGTTCTCTCGTACGGTCATCGGCAGCACGCAGCCGTCGACGTGCCGGTTCTGCGGTACGCAGGAGACGCCGCGGGCCAAAGCGTCGGCGGGCGCCTCGGGGGCGTACGGCTTGCCGTCGACAGTCATCCGGCCCGCAGTGGGTTGCTCGGCGCCGGCAAGGATCCGGATGAGTTCGCTACGACCGCAACCGACCAGCCCTGCGACACCGAGGATCTCTCCGGCACGGACCTGTAGTCCGACGTCTCTCAGTCTCCGGCCCGACAGGCCGTCGGCGGTCAGCGCGGCATCACGGTCCGCTTGGACCTGGGGACGTTCGGCCCTCGCCTCCGGAGTGAAGGTACGACCGATGACGAGGGAGACGATCGCGGCGGAGCTGAGTCCCTGCGACTCCTGGTCGGCGACGAGGCGCCCGTCGCGCAGGACGAGCAGCCGGTCGGCAATACGGCGTACCTCGTCGGTACGGTGGCTGACGTAGATGACCGTGCCACCGGCGGCCCGCAGGCGCTCCAGAGTCCTCAGGACGGTGCCGACCTCTTCTGCGGGCAGAGAGGCGGTCGGTTCGTCGAGGACGAGGATGTTCTTGCGGAAACTTGCCTCGGCCGACTGTGCGGAGTCGTCCTGGTCCTGGAAGGCCCGCGCCACGCCGACCATGGTCCGGGTCGTCGGATCCAGCGCCGAGACCAGACTCGCCGCGTCCCGGTCGATCCCGAAGAACGCCAGCGCCCGTGCGACGTGCCGGTTCTGCGCCCGGCGGTCGATCGCCATGAACGGGCCCCGGGTACGGAATCTTTCCGCCAGGGCGAAGTTGTCCGCGATGGACAGCGCCCCGACGAGACCGACGTCCTGGTGCAGGAAGCGGAGGCCGTGGGCGTGCGCCTGGGCCGGCCGCATCGGCAGGGTCACCGGCTCGCCCGCCACGTGCAGGATGCCGCCGGGGTCGGGCTCGTACACACCTGCCAGGATCTTGATCAGCGTCGACTTGCCCGAGCCGTTCATGCCCAGCAGCGCGGTGATTTCCCCGCGGGGGACGTCGAAGGACACATCGGCGAGTGCCCGCTGACCGGCGAAGGATTTGCTGACGTGGCGCAGGCTAAGCGCCGGTAGCGGTCGGCGGGCCGGGTCCGTGGAAGAGTCGTCGACTGCCATGGTTCTGTACCTCGCTCGGTGCAGGATGCTTCGGATTGGCCGGTGATTCGGGCGTGCAGGGCCGGCTCGGTGGGGCCTGGGCCCTGCTGTCACGCGGTGGCTTGCCCGGGAGCTGCCGGGACAAAGGTCCCGAGCACCGGGACGGCCGCCCTGTCGTGCAAAGCCAAAAGGCGCTCGGGGTCACGCACGATGGCGTCGCGCTCCGCCGAAAGGTCTGCGCCGCGCATGAGCAGCCAGTACAGCAGCGCGGAGACGGGAAGCCCGATCAGCGGCGAGATGTCAGCGCCGCCCAGCGCGCGGGCGGCCGGGCCGGTGAACAAGGAGGTGGAGAAGAACGGCACCATCACGGCGAGCCCGATCGCGTACGATCCGAGTCCCCGCACGCCCCACCGGCCATAGACACCGCCACCAGGGGCGAGTATCTCGCTGATGGCGTAGGAACTGTGCCGGATCAGATAGAAGTCGACCAGGTTGACCGCGGTCCACGGAACCAGCAGGTAGGCCAGCAAGGAAAGGAAGCTGGAGAAGCTGTTCAGGTAGTGGTCGGGGATCCCGACGGTGGCGAGATAGGTGAGGGCCGTCAGCGCTGCGATGACCAGGACGCGCGATCGTGCCGAAGGCCGGAGCGGGCGGAAGGCGTCCACCATGCTGAGAGCGTTGATGGCCGCGCTGTAAAAGGTCGTCGGCAGCACACCGATCACCGAGAACAGCGTGACGGCGAGGGTGATCCAGCCCAGGCCGCCGATGAATGCGTCCCCGTAATGCCGGATCGCCTCCACCGTATCCATGTGCGGCAGCGCAGTGGTTACGGTGGCGCCGAGCATCTCGAGCCATGTCGCGGAGCCCAGGGAGCCCAGGAAGACCATGGCGACCACCCGCCTCGTACCTGTCTCTTTCGGCAGGTAGCGTGTGTAGTCGGAGACCATGGGCGCGAGTGCGATCTGGTAGGCGGCCGAAGCGCCGAACTGGGCGAGGAACGCCGTCCACGCGAAGCCCCCGGCGCCGACCAGTCCGCCCAGGTCCACCTCGCTGAGCACTCCGACCGTCACGAGGGCGAAAGTGACAAGTACCAGGATCGACAGATAGCGCTGCACGCGGTGCACCAGGTCGTGTCCGATAATGGCGATGACCGCAGCCGTTGAACAGATGAGCACCTCGTAAGGACCGTTGTGGGGCGTGGTCATGCCGGACAGCGAGTTCGCGCCGAGGATGACGAAGAACACGCCGAAGCCGCACTGGATCAGAACCACCACTGCCAACGGCACGACCAGACCTCGGCTGCCGAACTGCACCCGGGACTGGATCATCTGGGGCAGGCCCAGCTGAGGGCCCTGAGCTGCATGGAACGCCGTGAAGAACGTGCCGAACAACCCCCCGGCCGTGATCGCCACCAAGGACCAGACGATGCCCAGGCCAAGACCCGCACCGATGACACCGGTGAGGGCCGTGGTGACGTTTGCGTTGATCATGAACCAGAACGGTGCCTGCTGCCACACGGTGCCGTGGCGCTCATTTCCCGGGATGTAGTCCGTGGAATGGGTCTCGACTCGGCGCGTTCCTGGGGTGTTTCCGTTGACTGTCTCGCTCTGCTGTTCGTCGTACATGGCGGGTCTCCTGAGTGGCGGATACAAGGATCGACCCCGGATTAATCAGGGGAGTTGGCGTGCGTATCAGAGTTCATGCGCCGCCCGAGCCGTGGGTGACTGTGGGGATGCGCCCGTCTGATGCCGCGTTCGGCTCTGCTTCCCGTTGTGCAGAGCAGCACCAGGCATGTCACATAGGGCGATAAATGTCAGTGACGGTGCCGGGATAGGCGATGACGGTATCCCAGTCGATGAACAGTCCCGTGTCGTCGTCGACGGCGACGCCTTCGGGAGACGTCCAGGCCGCCTCGGCGGCTTCGTCGCTCTCGAAAACATAGACGGAAATGGCATCGTATTCGCACCGCTGACCGTGCCATTGATAGTCCGCTCGCAGCAGAGTCTGGCGGTACTCAAGGAGGCCCGGGAGCCTTCGCGCCAGTGGCGCGTGAACGCTGCGGTAGTGCTCAGCGAACTCCTCACGTGTCAGGCCGGCTTTGCGGCGGGTGGCGAAGACGACGGTGTGGGGCACGGTCATGGCAAGCTCCGCTGCTGTCATTCCGGAAGTACCGCGGTGACACGGATCTCGACGCGCATCCTGGGGTCGCCCAGGGCCGGCACCCCGATGCACGTCCAGATGGGCGCCTGGCCCGGTAGGTAGTGGCGGAAGCGCTCCGCCATCGTTTGAACTGCCGTCTCGTCGAGCGGCAAGTGGTAGGAGTTCACATGGACTACGTGCTGCCAGTCCGCGCCGGCGAGGGCCAGAGTCTGCTCGACGTTCTCGAACGCCCGAGCGATCTCGTCAGCAATGCCCTCAGGGAACTCGTCGTCGTCGTTCCAGCCGCCCTGCCCGGCGGTCTCCACCCGGTTTCCGACTCTCACGGCCTGCGAATAGTGGAAGAGCTCCAGTTTGCGCTCGCCATAGCCGGGCGTGACGAAGAACTCGGGCTTGCTCACGATGTCGCTCCTTTTCGGTGTGGGCGGGAGCCGCCCACTGCTGGCTGCGAGTGCTGTGGCCAGAAAGGTAACCGCGGCCGTCAAGTGGGAACCGGCGTTGCGGGCACGGTTGCGTCGGCTTTTTGGGCACGCTGAGCGGCACCGCGCATGACGCAAAGTCCGCGGAACAATTCGTTCACACGGCCGAAACCGACGCTACGGATCCTTGCGGCATGAGTACTCTCACCGCCGCGAGCGCCGAGGAATGGGCGCAGATCTGCAGTGATAGTTTCGCGCCTTGCGGTATCGACAGTGTCGCGTCCGACTTCCGCGGGACCGTGGACACCACCGTCTATTCGCCGACGACGGCCATGGCCCGGCTGGTGTCGAAACCGATGGACGTTCTGCGCTCACGACAGCATGTGTCCGGGGCCCCGAGGTCCGATTACATGCTCGTGCTGCACCAGCGGGGCGGCGCCGGCCTGGTGGAGCAGGACGGACGCTCCGCCGAGGTCCCTGCGGGGCAGGCTGTGCTGTGGGACGCCTCACGCCCGTATCGGTTCAGGTGGCCCACGCCGGTCGGCCAGACAGTCTTGAAGGTCTCGCACGAGGAGGTCGGGCACTGGTTCGGCGATGCCAGCAAGATGTGTCTACGACCGCTGCCTATGGCGGATCCCACGCTGCGCGTGCTCTCCGCATTCCTTCGGGAGCTCGCCGAGGTCGAGGACGAACTTCACGACCCGCTGCAGCGCGCCGAACTCGCGCATACGGCCGGCGAGCTGCTGGCGACAGCGCTCCGGTCAGCAAGCGGCGCCGCGGCCCCTCAGGCAGCGGGCCGAGAGGCCCTGCTGCTGATGATGCGTGCATTCATCAGTGAAAACCTTGCCGATCCCGCGCTCGGACCGGGCACGATCGCCGACCGGCATCACGTATCGGTACGTTACGTGACGTCGCTCTTCCGCGATCTCGGTACCTCGCCGGCCGCGTACATCCGCGAGCAGCGGGTGGAGCGGGCCCGGCAGTCGCTCGGTGACCCGCGCCGCCGCGAGTCCGGCGTCGCCGCGGTCGCGGCATCGTGCGGCTTCACCGACACCACGACCTTCACTCGAGCCTTCCGCCGCGCGTACGGCGTCACGCCGACCGAGTTCCGTTCGGCCGGGCGGGCCGCCTGATCAAACCCGCGGCGGCACGGGCTTCCCCGACGTCCAGGCTCGCAAAGGAACTTCAGGTCTGGCGATGTTCCCGGCGACTAGGTGAGGGCTTATGCCCGACTTCCGAATAGCCTCATGCGATACGGCGAAGAAACGATTGGACCGCCCGGAAGCCACGACCGTCCCAACGCGTCGGCGAACATCAACGCCGGGAACAGCTGCTCCCGATGCTCGGGCGGCAATGCGAGCACACTCCCCCAGCTCGGGTCAGCCCCCGGGCACGTGACCACACATCGAACTCGACCAGCTCAGCGGTCCACTCCCCCGGACAAACAGCAGTCTGACCCCTCCGACGAAACGACGACGTCAGAAGCCAAGGTCTTCATCAGCATCTAGGGCAGAAAAGTCGTAACTCTTCGCTGGAACCGCCACACGCCCTCGTGAAGGCGCAGGGTGTCGTCATAACGCCCGACGGCCTGCACCGCCCATCCAGACTTGCCGCGCAGGAAGAACGCCAGGTCACTGACCGCCGTCACCTCGCTCTCGGTCCATGAGGTGACGACGGTGTTGGACACGAGGTGCAGCTGCGGGCGCTTCGGCGCGAAGCCGGCGTAGGCGGCACGGAGCGCCTCGCGCCCTTCGAACACGCCGATGCCGGCTATGTCCGAGACACCGTCCGGCGTGAACAGTTCGACCAGGTCGTCGGTCCGTCCGGCGTCCAGCGCCTGCGCGTACGCGGCAACGGCCGCCCGCACGCCCACGGCGACCGACACTTCTATGGACTCAGTCATGGCCCCTCCGAGGTCATTTGATATTTCGACCAGTCAGTCTAATATTCGTTGCCAAGACATCACAATGGCTTGCCGGAGCCGGTCGGCGACGACCCGCGCCAAGAGGAGGCTCGACCGTGACCAAGCGTTGGCAGCAGCGTCCGCCGGGATCGACGTGGGGCGACTGGGGTGAGGACGACGAGCTCGGGCGCATCAACCTCATGACCCCCGAGAAGGTTCTCCAGGGCGTCCGCGAAGTTCAGCACGGGATCGCCTTCAGCCTGAGCCTGCCGCTGGACTATCCCGGCGGGACAGCCCTGAATCAGCGTCGCTACCCGCCGATCCTCAGGCCCACGGAGGACCTGCAGTACAAGCAGGACACCTTCTACAACGTCATCGCCCGCGAGTCGATCGCGCCGAGCCTCATCGACGTCTGGTCCGACGACGTGGTGACCCTGTGGTTGCAGTACTCGACCCAGTGGGATTCGCTGGCCCACCAAGGTGCCGAGTTCGACGCCGACGGCGACGGCGTCGACGAGCCGGTCTACTACAACGGCTTCCGGGCCGGCACCGACATCGTCGGCCCGCAGGAGGACGCCAAGGGAGACGGCAGCGGAAGCCTCAGCTTCGCGCGCCACCTCGGCCTGGAGCACATGGCGGCACACGGGGTCCAGGGCCGGGGCGTGCTGGTCGACCTGGCCCACCACCTGGGTTCGCAGTGGCAGCCGGTCAACCTCAAGACCCTCCTGGAGATAATGGCCGCGGACGACGTCGTCGTCGAGCCCGGCGACGTCCTCCTCCTGCACACCGGTTTCGCCACCCAGGTCCTCGCCTGGGGCCGCGACCCCGATCCCGTGGCCATCCACGCCACGGCCCCCTACCTCGACTCCCACGACCCAGCGCTGCTGGACTGGATCGCCGAGTCGCAGATCTCGGCGCTCGTGGCGGACAACTACGCGGTCGAGGGGCTGGTCCCGGACCGGAACCGGGAGCGACACACGCTGCTGCCGATCCACCACCTTTGCCTGTTCAAGCTCGGCGTCGCGCTCGGCGAGTTGTGGTACCTGCACGACCTCGCCACCTGGCTGCGGGAACACAGCCGCAGCCGGTTCCTGCTGACCGCTCCCCCGCTGCGCCTCCCCGGTGTCCAGGGCAGCCCACTCACACCGGTCGCAACCGTCTGACGTGCTTGCGGCGTCTTCGCCTGGCTCTGGCCCGCGTTCCACTCCATGAAGCGACTACATGGGCTGATCAGCGAAGCCGCCGCAGTACCTCCCGCCACGGTGTGCCGCGCAACTCCAAATGTGCCGGCCGTAGCCCACGCGCGCCTGAGACCACCGGCGAGGCGTTCGATCACTAGAGAAATCGGGCATGGGATCCGTGTTCAGTGCGACCCGAGCCTCGAGCGATATGCGGGGGATGGCGTTGGAAACGATCTCCTTTGTAGTTGGCATAGCAGGCCTCGTGATTGGAGTTTCGACGCTTTTCGGCGTCACCGTTTCACTCAAGAAACGGTACACCTGGAAAATCGCCCTGCGAGGCATCGAGGACGTATCCGCGCAAATTCAGCACCAGAACCCGCCACCTGATGCCATCGTCGCACTGGGAGACGGGGCCGTCCCCGGGGCAGTGCTGGCTCTGAATCTCGGAATCAAGATACTGTATTTCATCGATGCCCCAACCGCAGGCAGAGCCCGAGCCGGCGAGCCATTGCTGGACACCAGCGGCCTGCCGCCCACTCTCAAGGGGCGCCGCGTATTGATCGTGGACAACCACCTCTTTACTGGCGCCAACATGGCCGCCGCAGTCAAGATCATCCGTGATCTCAAACCAGAAGAGGTGAAGACCTGCGCGATCTTCCGCTTGGACTCGGTCTCTTCCGTTATTTCCCCAGATTACAGCTACAGAAATTTCGAGGGTCAGCGCATACCCATTCCGTGGGCCTACTCAAAACTACATAGCGAAGCCTATATCGGCTCCAGTCATCGTCGCCCGTAGTGCCATCAGACGGCGGCGATCCGCCGCACGGTCTCGGCAATGGTGTCGACCGACGGAAGCCACGCCCGCTCCAGCGAAGGCGCGTAGGGAGCGGGTGTCGCCGGCGGCGCCACACGGGTGACCGGCGCGTCCAGGTGCCAGAACCCTTCGTCGACCGCCATCGCGGCCAGCTCGGCGCCGACGCCGAAGTCCCGTACCGCCTCGTGTACGATGACGAGGCGGCTGGTCTTGGCGAGGGACGCGAGGACGGTCTCGCGGTCCAGCGGCGAGATCGTGCGCAGGTCGATCACCTCGACACTGACGCCCTCGCCGGCGAGCTGCTCCGCGGCGCGCAAGCAGTCCTGGACCATCCGCGACCATGAGACGAGCGTGACGTCGGCGCCCTCCCGGACCACCTTGGCCTTGCCCAACGGAACCAGGTGGTCGACCGGCGGCCGAGGAGCCTTGAAGCCGTACTGCAGCCGGTTCTCGACGAACACCACCGGGTTGGGGTCCTGGATCGCGGCGCGCAGCAGGCCATAGGTGTCGGCCGGGTTGGACGGCATCACCACGGTCAGCCCCGGTATGTGAGCGAGCAGCGCCTCAAGGCTCTGCGAGTGCTGGCTGCCGGACGAGCGACCCGCGCCGAACTGGGTACGCACCACCAGCGGAAGCGAGGCCCGGCCCCCGGTCATGAAGCGCAGCTTGGCCGCCTGGTTGAGCAGCATGTCCAGACAGACGCCGATGAAGTCCATGTACATGACCTCCACGACCGGCTTCATGCCGGCCATGGCCGCACCGACCGCGGCCCCGAGGATGGCGCTCTCGCTGATCGGCGTATCGCGGACCCGGCCCGGGAAGGCGTGCGCCAGCCCGCGCGTGAGGCCGAAGACGTTGCCGCCGTCACCGACGTCGATCCCGGCGATGAAGACGTCGGGATCGGCCGCGAGTTCGTGTTCCAGGGCCAGTCGCACGGCGTCCATGGAACGGAAGATCTCGGCGTCGGCCGGCACCGGCGCGGGCTCGGGAATCGCCGGTCGCGGTGCCGACACGTAGTCGTACAGACTCTCGACGGCAGGCTCCGGCATCCCCCTCGCCCAGTCGATCGCCGCCTCGATCTCCTTGTCGATCTCCTCGTCGACAGCGTCGACGAGCGAGACGCCCACGCCGACGGCTTCGAGGCGACGGCGAGCAATCAGCAGCGGGTCGCGCTCCTTCGCGGCCGCGACCTCCTCCGGTGAGCGGTACCGCTCAGGATCGCCTTCGTAGTGCCCGTGCCAGCGGTAGGTCTCAGCCTCCACCAAGACCGGACCGCCACCACCGCGCAGCCGCCTCACGATCTCGCCCATGGTCTGCGCAACCGCGACGACATCGTTGCCGTCGACGTGTTCGTAAGCGATGCCGTACCCGGCGGCTCGGGCGGAAAGCGAGGCCCGGTGCTGTGTCGAGGCGGGAGAGAACTCGGAGTAGTGGTTGTTCTCGCAGAAGAAGACGACCGGGAGGTCCCACACCGCGGCGAGGTTGACCGCCTCGTGGAACATGCCCTGCGCCACCGCGCCGTCGCCGAAGAAGGCCACCACCACGTCGCCGGCGCCCCGCAACTTGGCCGCGGTCGCGACCCCGCCGGCGATCGGCAGGCCGGCGCCGACGATGCCGTTGGCTCCATAGATCCCGAGGCCCGGATCCGCGATGTGCATCGAACCGCCGCGGCCGTGGCAGGTCCCCGCGTCCTTGCCCATAAGCTCGGCCATCATCGACGCCGTGTCCAGGCCCTTGGCCAGGACATGGCCGTGGCCGCGGTGAGTGGAGGTGATCCCGTCCCGTTCGGTCAGCGGCCAACAGGCACCGACCGCGCTGGCCTCCTGCCCGATCGACAGGTGCAGGAAGCCGGGGATCTCGGTGGCCTTGTAGAGGTCGGACGCCCGCTCCTCGAAGCGCCGGATCCGCCGCATCCGGCGGTACATCTCCAGCAGCTCCATGTCGGCGGGCTGCGATGGCTGGGTCATGCGTCCTCGCAATGCTCGCGCGGGCACCGCGCCGCGCGCGCCACCCGCGATCAGATTTCATGTACCGTTTGGTCCAACCAACTGCCGGAACCCACCCGAACCCCGCGGAGACAGCCGATGCCACGACCACCGGGCCACGGACCGGGATTCGAGATCAGGCGCCAGAAGATCATCGACATCGGCGCCGAGTTATTCGCCCGCCACGGCTACGAGGCGACCTCCGTCAGCGACCTGGGCCAGGCCGTCGGGCTCGCCAGAGGCGCGCTGTACTACTACATCCAGTCCAAGGAGAACCTGCTCGTCGAGATCCAGTCGCGGGTCATGCGCCCCCTGCTGGTCCGGGCGCGGCAGATCGCCGAGCTCGACGCGCATCCGCTGCTCCGCCTCCGACTGCTGTCGGAGGCCCTGCTGGAGATCATCTTCCACCGGCTCGACCACATCTGGGTCTACGAGCACGACTACCGCAGCCTCAGTGGCGAGCACCTGGAGACCCTGCTCGGCCAGCGCACCGATTTCGAGCAGATGATCACCGACCTGCTCACCGAGGCCGTGGAGCTGGGCACGTTCCGGGAGCTCGACACACGCCTGGCCACCCTGCAGTTCCTCAACATGCACAACCACACGTACCAGTGGCTGCGGCCGGACGGCCGGTGGGATGCCGACTTCCTGTCCCGCGAGTACTGCACGACGCTGTTCCGCGGCTTCGCCGCACCGGGCAGAAGACTGCCGGACGTCGAGAAGCAGGCCGCGGAGTTCAAACGCGACCGGCCGGACCAGCCCCTCGACCCGGAAAAGGAGTGGGAGGCCGTCCTCGTCGGCGACTGACCGGAACCGCGGTGCGCCACAGCGCACCGCGAACGGCGTCACGGCTGCTTCACCAGCGCGCGGGCGATGACGTTGCGCTGGATCTCGTTGGTCCCCTCGCCGATCTCGAGGATCTTGGCGTCGGCGTAGAACCGGGAGATCTCGGACTCCCGGACGTATCCGTAGCCGCCGTGGATCTGCACCGCCTCGGACGCCGCGCGATTGGCGGCCTCCGAGGCGTACAACTTGGCCATGGCTGCCGCCGTGCTGTACGGACGGCCCTGATCAGCGAGCCAGGCAGCGCGGTAGACCATCCAGCGGGCGGCCTCGAACTCGGTGCCGATGTCGGCGATCTTGTGGCCGATCGCCTGGAAGTCCGTCAGCGGGCGACCGAACTGGTGCCGTTCCCTGGCGTGCTTCACCGCCAACGCCAACGATGCCTTGGCCAGTGACAGAGCCAGCGCGGCAACGCTGATCCGCCCCTTGTCGAGCACCGACAGGAACTGCCGCAGCCCGTTGCCCTCCTCACCGATGAGATGGTCGTCCGGAACCCAGCAGTCCGCGAAGACCAGCTCACGGGTGTCCATGGCATGCCAGCCGAGCTTCCGGATCTTGCGGCCGCAGGAGTAGCCGGCTGTGCCCGTGGGGACGTAGAAGGTCGCGTACCGCTTCCCTCCGTCCGCACCCGAGCCGGTCACGGCCAGCAGCGTGACGCCCTGGCTGATCTCGGTCCCGGCGTTGGTGATGAACATCTTGGTGCCGTTGATCACCCAGCCACCGTCCGCCCGCTTGGCGGTCGTCGTGATGCCGGCCGCGTCGGAGCCGGCCTGGGGTTCGGTCAGGCCGAAGGCCCCGATGGCCTCGCCCCGGGCCAGCGGCGCCAGCCAGCGCTGCTTCTGCTCCTCGGTGCCGTAGGCCAGCAACGGCAGTGAGGCGATGGTGGAGTGTGCGTTCCAGGAGGAAGCGACAGATTGGTCCGCCGCTCCGAGTTCTTCCATCACCGCGACATACGAGACGGTGTCGGAGCCCGCGCCGCCGTACGCCTCGGGCACGAGCATGCCCATCAGGCCGAGGCCGCCGAGCTTGGTGAAGACCTCGGCCGGGAAGTGCTCGTCCTCGGACCACTGCGCGGCAAAAGGGGTGATCTCCTTCGCAGCGAACTCGCGCACGACGTCCTGCAGGTCCCTGGTCTCCTCGGGGAGGTCGAAATCCATGTCACAGTCCCTTCGGGGTCAGCAGAACTTTGAGGTGCCGGGCCCGGTCGGCGACCAGGTCCTCGAAGACCGCGGCGCCGGCCGCGAGCTCGAAACGCCCGGTGATCAGCGCCGAGGCGTCCAGGCGCCCGGTGCTCATCAGGTCGATCACGCGGGGGATGTCGAAGTTGTAGCCGAGCGTGCCGAGCACGGAGCGCTCGTAGAAGACGAGCTGCCCCATGTCGAACTCGACGCTGCCGTGACCGACGCCGGCGAGCACAGCCCGTCCGCCGCGGCGGACGATGGCGACCGCCTGCGAGGCGAGTCCCGGCACGCCGGTCGCGTCGAAAACGGCGTCCGGACCGATACGGCCGGTCCGCAGGAACACCTCACGGCGCACGTCGGTCTCGCGCGGGTCGAAGGCCTCGGTGACGCCGAGACCCAGAAGCATCTCGCGTCGTCCGGCCAGGGGCTCGCTGACGTAGAGCCCTGCGACGCCGGCCAGGCGCGCGGCGAGCACCACCGCGACCCCGATCGGGCCGCCGCCGAGGACGAGCACGTTGTCGCCCGGTCGCAGGCCGGCACGGGTCACGGCGTGCAGGCCGACGGCCAGCGGTTCGGCCACGGCCGCCATCCCGTCGTCGACGTTGTCCGGCAGCCGCGTCAACCCGGCCAGCGGAACGGTGACGCGCTCGGCGAAGGCACCGGGCGAAGCGAGCCCCACGGAGCCGCCTTGGGGGCACAGGTGGTACTCGCCGCGTGTGCACCAGTAGCACACGCCGCAGCGCCAGCACGGATCCGCAGTCACCCGGTCGCCCACCTCGACCCCGGGCGCGGGCGCACCGAGTGCGACGACGGTGCCGCTCAGTTCGTGGCCGAGGGCGAGCGGCGGGCTGGCCCCGGTGAACGGGTGCGGACCGCTGCGGATCATGTGCGGGCCTTCGAGGAACTCGTGCAGATCCGTACCGCACACACCGCACCAGGACACCTCCACCACGGCCTCATGCGGCATCGGCTCCGGGGGCTCAGCCACGTCCTCCAGCCGGAGGTCCCTCGCACCGTGCCAACGCAGTGCTTTCACGCACCCCGCCCCTTTCTTCCGTCGTCGAGATCTCGAGCGCGCCTAGTCCTGAGCCGTGCCGCCGAAACGGGCGTGGCCGGGGCCGTGCTCGATGAAGGAGCGGATCCCGGTGGCCGCGTCCGGTGTGCCGAAGACCCCTGCGAACAGCGCTCGTTCCAGGGCGAGCCCGGCGGAGATGTCGATGTCGGCACCGTGGTCCACCGCTTCTTTGATGGCTTCCAGCGCCGCCGACGACCCCTCTGCGAGCTTGCGGGCGTAACGGAGCGCGGCGTCGTAAGCCGATCCGGCGGGCACCACCTCGTCCGCGAGTCCGAGCCGCAGTGCCTCCTCGGCGCCCACCCGGCGGCCGGTCATCAGCAGGTTCTTCGCCCGGGACGGACCGATCAGCCGGGCGAGCCGCTGAGTGCCGCCCGAGCCCGGCATGATGCCGAGCTGGACTTCCGGCTGGCCGAGGATCGCGTCTTCGGCGAGCACCCGGTAGTCGGCACACAGGGCCAGCTCCAGGCCGCCGCCCAACGCGTAGCCGGTGACCGCCGCGACCACCGGCATCGGCAGCCGTGCCACGTCGTCGAAGGTCCGCTGCAGCGCGCGGTTCCAGCCTCTGGCCTCATCGGGGTCCATGGCTGCCAGGGCCTTGATGTCCGCCCCGGCTGCGAACAGCCGGTCGCCGCCGTGGAGCACCATGGCTCGGACGCCGCGTGCGTCCCGCAGATCCCTTACACAAGCGGCGAGCTCATCTCGCTGCGCGCTGTCGAAGGCGTTCATCGGCGGGTTGTCGAGGCGGACCGTGACGACCGGGCCGTCGGTGTCGAGGCGGATACGTGGCACGGAAACCCCCTGAGGAAACCCCGGAATCGGGAGCGTGCGAAGGGTTGTCGAGGACTGCGCACCGGCATAGAGTTCGGCGCATCGGTTTTATAGACCAATGGGTACACTAAATCGCAGGAGGTGGCAACAGACCACCTCTGAGCAGGAGAGTCCTGTGCATAATTTCGCGAGCATCCTCGATTACCACCTGACGCAACGGCCCGACGCGGCGGCCGTCGTCCAGGGCGAACGGCGCCTGACGGTCAGGGACATGCACACGCGCGTCAACGAGCTGGCGGCCGGTCTGGCCGAGCTGGACATCCGGCGCGGCGATGTCATCGGTCTGCTCCTGTACAACCAGCCGGAGTTCCTGGAAGTGGTCTACGCGGCCAACCGGCTCGGCGCGGTCTTCCTGTCGCTGAACTACCGCCTGTCCGAGGAGGAATGGCGGTACATCCTGGGCCACGCCCAGGTGAAGGCCATCGTCACCGAACCGGAGTTCGTCCCCGCGCTGGACCGGCTGGCCGGCGGCCTGCCCGACCTCGAACACCGGATCCTGGTGGGCGGCGCCACTCTAGAAGAGCCGTGGACCGGTTACGAAGACCTGTTGGCCCGCCATCGGGGCGCCCGGGTCGAACCGGTGGACGTCGACCTCGACGACCTCCAGAGGCTGATGTACACCTCCGGCACCACCTCGCGCCCCAAGGGCGTGCGCATCACCTACGGGAACCTGCAGGCCAAGAACCTGGCCCTGATCGTCCAGTTCGGCCTCACGGAGGCGGACACCACCCTGGTCTGCGGCCCGCTGTATCACGTCGCCGGGCTGGACATGCCGGCACTGGCGACCCTTTTCGCCGGCGGCAGAGTGGTCCTGCAACGCAAGTTCGACGCGCCCGGCGCCCTCCAGGCGATCCAGGACCACGGCATCACCAACGTGTGGCTGCCGCCCGCCATGGTCAACGCGGTCCTGGAAGTCCCGGACCGCGAGAAGTTCGACGGCACCTCGGTCCGTGTCATCCTGGGTGGCGGCGAGAAGACCCCCGAACCGGTGCTGCGCCGCATCATGACCGCGTTCCCCAACGCCTGGTTCGCCGACGCGTACGGGCTGACGGAGACAGTCTCGGGCGACACGTTCCTCGACCGCGAGCACGCGTTGTCCAAACTGGGCTCGGTCGGCTGCCCGGTTCCTCACACCCGGATCAGGATCGTCGACGAGGCAGGCGAGGAGGCCCCGGCGGGCGAGCTCGGCGAGATCACGCTGCGCGGCCCGAAGGTCTTCGCAGGGTACTGGCGCGACGAGGAGGCCACTTCGGCAGCCATCCGCGACGGCTGGTTCCACACCGGCGACATCGGCCACGTCGACGAGGACGGTTACCTGTACATCGACGACCGGAAGAAGGACATGATCATCTCGGGGGGCGAGAACATCGCTACTCCCGAAATCGAGCGAGTCCTCTACGAGCACCCCGCAGTCCTTGAGGCCGCCGTCATCGGCCTGCCGCACCCTCGCTGGGGCGAGGTCCCCCGAGCCTTCGTGGTGTTCCGCCCGGGATCAGGCGCGGAGACCGAAGAGCTGCGAGAGTTCTGTCTGGCACGCCTGGCCAAGTTCAAGGTGCCGGCCCGCTTCGACTTCATCGGCGAGCTGCCCCGCACTCCCTCGGGCAAGGTCCTCAAGCGGCACCTGCGCGACATCCCGACGGCGGACTGAGCCATGTCCGATGTGAACGACGAACTGCGCCTGGACAACAAGACCGCGTGGGTGACCGGAGCCGGAAAGGGTCTGGGTCGCGCGATCGCCGTCGCCCTGTGCCAAGCCGGGGCGACCATGGCGGTCACGGCACGAACGGTGTCGGACCTCGAAGATCTCGAATCGGAGCTCGCCGGCCTTGGCGGCAAAGTACTGACGCTGCCCGGATCGGTCGCCGACTCGACCGCGGTGCGCGCCATGGTCGAGCAGATCGCCGAGCGGACCGGCCGGCTTGACGCCCTGGTCAACTGCGCCGGCATCAGTCCCCACTTCACCCGCAGTGAGCTGGTCACCGACGACGACTGGCTGCGAGTCCTCGACGTCAACCTGCAAGGCACCTTCTACTGCTGTCGCGAGGCCAGCAAAGTGATGCTGGAGCAGCGTTCCGGCTCGATCGTGAACGTCTCGTCGGTCCACGCCAGAGCAGGGTTCGATCGGATCGCCGCCTACGCGGCCAGCAAAGGCGGCGTCGAGGCACTCACCAAGACGCTCGCGGTCGAATGGGCCGACCGCGGGGTGCGCGTCAACGCCCTCGCGCCCGGCTACTTCCACACCGACCTCAGCTCCGGACTGCTGGCCAGCCGGTGGGGCGAGCGGATCGTGCGCAGCACACCGATGGGCCGAGTGGGCTCCGCCGAGGAGCTCGGCGGAGCCGCGGTGTTCCTGGCCTCGGACGCTTCCCGGTTCGTCACCGGGACCACGCTCACCGTGGACGGCGGCTGGACTGCTCAGTGAGCTGTGGCGTCGCGCGTGGAATCGTCCGCGAGATCAGCGAAGTCCTCGGCCGACAGCCGCAGCGCACCGGCTGCGACGTTCTCCTCCAAGTGCTCCAGCGACCCGGTACCCGGGATCAGCAGCATGTTCGGGGAGATCGCGAGCAGCCAGGCTTGAGCCACCTGGGCCGGCGTCGCGTCCAGGCGCGCCGCGACCTTCAGGACTCCGGGAGAGTCGAGCGGCTGGAATCCACCGCCGATCGGGAAGTAGGGGACGAAGGCAATCCCCAGCTCGGCGCATCGGCCGAGCAGCGTGGCAGCAACCTGGTGCTGCACGTGGAAGTGGTTCTGGACGGCGGCGATCGGGGCGACCGTCCGGGCTTCCTCGAACTGTTCGAGGTCGACGTTGCTGACGCCGAGGTGACGGATCAAGCCTTCCTGCTGCAGGGCGGCCAGCACGGCGAAACGCTCGGCCACCGGTGCGCCGCCCGGGCCCGCTGTGCCACCGACTCGCAGGTAGACCAGATCGAGCCGTTCCAGGGCGAGAGCGCGGAGTTCAGCCTCGACCAGGCCGCGCAGCTGGTCGGGCGCCGCCTCGAAGCGGGGGACGCCGGAGTCGTCCACCATCGGTCCGACCTTCGTCGCAATCACGAGATCATCCTGGTAGGGAGTCAGCGCCTCACGGATCATGGAGTTGGCGCGGACCTCGCCGACGCCGTAGAAGCCTGCGGTGTCGATGTGGTTCACACCGAGCTCCACAGCACGCCGCAGGACCGCCATTCCGTCCTCCGGGTCCCGGGCCGGGCCGCCGAACGTGCCCGCGGCCAAGCGCATCGCCCCGAATCCGACGCGTCGGACGTCGAGGTCGCCGCCGAGGGCGAAGGTCGGAATATCGGTGTTCTCAGTCGTCGTGTTCGGTGTGTCAGCCGCGTTCACCATGTTCTCCGTCATGCCTCAAGCTTTGCCAAGACCGTTCGCGCGAACGAGCGCATGGCAGCAAGTGGCCAATGTTGCCGACGCGAAGCCCGACGCGGAAACTGAGACCTGTGCCCGCCGAAACGACCATCACCCTCCACAGTGAACAGGAACTAGCCGCACGCGTCGGCCACCTGTTCACCGAACCCGAGAACGAGTTCGTCTGCGCCGCGACGAACCTGAACACCTGGTCCCGCCGTGCGGCACGGCCGGCGGCGGCGGACCAGATGCGGTCGATGATGGAAGGCGGCCTGGCCGTCCGCAAGCTCTACAGCACCACCGCGCTCGCCTCCGAGGAACAACGTCTGCATCTGCTCGAGCTCCGGGCCTACGGAGCGCAGGTGCGGATCTGCGCCGCCGACCTCCCGCACGAGACGATCATCAGCGACCGAAAGGCGATGATCCTGGCCGGCCCGACCGTCCGAGGCGAGCGCGAATTCACGGCTACGACGTCGACAGCGCTCATCGACGCCGTGTACTCGATGTTCGACGCGGCCTGGGAGGGCGCCATCGACCTGGAGGACTACCTCGGCCAAGACCTCCCTGTGATCGACGCCGACGGCAAGGCCCTGCTCCGCATGCTGACGACCGGACTCACCGACGAGGCGGCGGCCCGCCGGATGGGGCTGTCGCTGAGGACGTATCGGCGGCGCGTGGCGGAGATGATGCGGCTGCTGGAGGCCGAGTCCCGATTCCAGGCCGGGGTTCGTGCCGGCGAGCTCGGTCTGGGTGGATGACTGAAGGGCGCCGTCCCAGCCGCAGTCGAGCGGCTCGCGGATTTCGATGAGATCGCGATCGATCAGGTCGGCGGCCGGCGAGGCGAACTGCGGGACCAGAGCTCGCATCTGCTCGTGGGTCCGGCGGTTCCGAACATGGTGGTTTCCGGTCTCCGCCCAGCGCCTCAGCTCAGCCGCAGCCAAATCAACGCCGTACTGGCCGATCCGACGTCGTGGCTGCAATCGCCCGACACTTTCTTCAACATCCGCATGATCTGGGTCCTGACCACCGATCACGCCGACCGGCTGCTCGCCGGGCAGCTCTGACAGCCACCCGGCCCGGTCTTCAGCGAGGTCATCAGGCCACTCGTTCCCGCTGCTCGTAAAGCTCGGCCCATTCCTTGCGAGAACGAATGGTGAGATCGACATCAGTGGCCTGAGCCCGCAGCGCCCCCACCGTCGCCTCCTCCCGAGGAGTCACCGCGAACGGCTCCCAGTTGAGGAACCGGCAGGCGTTCTGCCAGGTGATCTTGTCGATGTCGGCGTCGTCGGCCCCCGCGGACTCCAGCTCGGCCAGCACGAACTCCGGGGCGTTCGGCCAGATCGAGTCCGAGTGCGGGAAGTCGCACTCCCAGGCGATGTTGTCGATGCCGATCTCGTGGCGCAGCTTCAGCGAGGTCGGGTCGGTGACGTAGCAGGCCATCACGTGCTCGCGGAAGACGTCGCTGGGCAGCCGGCCGCCGAAGTCGCGGCGCAGCCACTTCTGGTTGGTGTAGTGCCGGTCGGAGCGGTCCAGGTAGAAGGGGATCCAGCCCACCCCGCCCTCGGACAGCGCCACCTTCAGGCCGGGGTGGTTCCGGAAGGCGGGGCCCCACAGCAGGTCCTGGACGGCGACCTGGGAGACGGTCGGCGCCAGGCACATGAGGTTGTCGATCGGCGCGTCCGAGGCCATCTTGAGCACACCGAAGCCCTGACCGATGTGCAGGTTCATCACCAGGCCGGTCTCGGCCAGCGCCGAGAACACCGGCGCCCAGTAGTCTCCGTCGTGATAGCTGGGAAGCCCGTCGATGTGCGGCAGCTCAGGCATCGTGACCGCGCGGAAGCCCTTGGCCGCGGCCCGGTTGATCTCCGCTACGGTCACGTCGGTATCCCACAGCGGCAGCAGCGCGTTCGGGATGAAGCGGCCCGGGTACGTCGCACACCACTCGTCGATGTGCCAGTCGTTGTAGGCCGAGATGATCGCGACGGTGATCTCGTCCTTGACCCGGTTCAGCGCCCCGGCGCTGAAACCGGCGAACGTCGGAAAGCACATCGAGGCGAGGATGCCGTTGACGTTCATGTCGCGGACCCGGTCGTGGATGTCGTAGACACCAGGACGCATCTCCGCGTAGCGGGTCGGGTTCTTGTCCCACTCCTCCTTCGGCCACCCGACGACGGCGTTCAAGCCGGTGACCCCGACCGGCTTGTCGCGATAGACCCACTGATCCATGCCCTGGTCGTTGGTGATCAGCTTGGGCACGTACTCGGCGTACTTCCCGGGCATGTGCAGCTGGAACATGTCGGCCGGTTCGACCACGTGGTCGTCGATGCTGACAAGGATCATGTCGTCAAGGTTCATCAGGACTCCTCGGTGCATTAGGAACACAGGGGTCGTACGTGCGGCCCCAGCCACGAGGCGAGATTTTCAATCTCAACCAAGGAGAATGACACTCTCGCTACACGTGAAGATACCCGACAGCCTTGGAGAACGACAGAGCTCGCGACCGGATTTTCACGACGCGTGTGTCAGCTCAGCTCACCGGTACGGAAGCCCTGACGATCTGGTGCGCCGCGCGCCGGCCGCTCAGATACGCGCCCTGGACCGTACGTGCCCGGAAGGTGGCGGTCGCCTCGCCTGCCCAGTAGAGCTTGCCGTCGACCTCGTCAGCCAAGCGCTCCCGGACATCCAGTGCGGCTCCCGGAGGGGTGTGGCTGTATGCGCCCCGCGCGTAGGGATCGGCTGCCCACAAGTGCGCGACAACGGACGTCGGCTCGACGTAGCGGTCTTTCAAGATCTTTCGCAGACCGGCTTTGAGCCGAGCGACCATCTCGTCGTGCTCCATGCACAACAGCTCTCGGGCAAAGTCGCTGTCTGCCCAAACGCCCACGACGGAGCCGCCATAGGCAGAGCCTGCGTTGCAGAGCCATCCGTTGTCGTTCGAGCCGTCATCAGCATCGATCATCTGTGGGTTGTCGCCCCACACGTCCGCGGGGAAGACGAACATCGTCTTGACGACGTCGACGTTCGACAACTGATGGACCGCCGATAGCTTCGACTCAGGAAGCTCGGGAAGGAACGTCACCGAGTTCGCTTGCAGCACGCCCAAGGGCAGCGTCACCACGACCTTGTCCGCAATGAAGTACCGTGAGTGCCCGTCCACCCGCGTTCGGACCGTGACCTGTTCGCCGCGCCAGTCGATGAGGTCGACCGGGTGGCCGAGACGGATGTCGAGATCGTGGGTCAGAGCCTCGACGAAGGGGCTCCAACCCTGCGGCATCTTGTAGTCGTTCTCCCCCATGAACTCGCCGCCCTGCTGGTTGGCCTGGATCTCGAGGATCAGGTGCAACGCACTCGTGCTGTCCAGGCTCTCCCTGGACTCGAAGAACCACAGCAGGTCGGCAAAACTACCGAGGTGCGGGTTGGCGTCCTCGACGTCACGCACGAAGTCGGCCACGTTGATGTCGCGGGTGAGTTGTGCCCCGGCCTTGAGGAGCACCTCCCACCGAGGGTCGAGAGGATAGACCCCGTGCCCGCCGGGCGGTTCCACCCGGTAGGCGCCCTTGGCGAGCCCCATCGACTCGAGTTCGCTCCAGACCGGGTTCGTGGCGTTGTGGACGAACTCGGCCCCGAGCTCCACAGGGTCTGGGGCCAGGTCCTTGCGCGTGTGGATCCGACCGCCAACGCGGTCGCGGGCTTCGAGCACGACGACGCCGACGCCTTCCTCGCGGAGGTCGCGAGCGGCGGTCAAACCCGCTACGCCTGCGCCGATGACCAAGACTGAGGTCTTATGGGGTTCCTTCATGCCATCCACGTCCTTGTCGTCATCGTCGTCATCGAAATAGGTCAGCGAGCGGATTCGCGCTGCGTGAGGTGGTGGTCGATGTCCTCTGCAGCCTGAGCACCGCTGACGACGGCGCCCTCGATCGTGCCGAAGTTCTCTGCGATGTCGGCGCCGGCGAAAAAGAGCGGCGGCTCAGCAACCGCGTAGCGAGTGGGGCTGATGTCCTCGGTATAGCTGGCCCATGCGCCCTTGAAGAAGGGGCTCTCGTTGAAGTCGAAGCTGTGCACAGCGTCCACGGTGAACTCCGGAAGGACACGGTCAACCAGCACTTGCACCGCTGTGGTCGTGACCTGTGCGAGCTCGTCCTCGCACGTGAAGCCGACGAGTACGGATCGGCCGTCCGGCAGGACGCGGTCGGTGCGCAGATACGAGAAGCCGCCGTCGGGGTCGACTGCTCTCACCGCCGTCTCCAGCCCTGTCGCGACGATCCACACCTTGGTCGATCGGCCGCAGTGCCCTGTCTCGATCACTTCCTTCTTCTGACCGTCGAACGCAGGCGTCACGCGAATCTCGGACCACGTGTTGACGGGAACGGCCAAGAGCACGGCGGCCGCGGTTACAGTCCGACGGCTCGTCTGGATCTCAACACGGTCACCGCGACGATCGATCGCAAGGACCGGCTCGCCCAGCTGCGGCTCGACTCCAGCGTCCGCGATCAGGGCTGCGATCAGAGCATCCGTGGTCGCGTGGAGCTTGGCGCTGTACATGTCCATGGCACCCAGGTATTCAGCAGGCACGTCCCTGAACACGGCGGCCGGCACCTTCTCGGGCGGCGCGCCGCACACGAAGTTCGTCCAGGCTCGAATCCAAGTCCGAAGTTCGTCGTCGGATTCCAGGCCGTCGAGCACATCCTGCACCGTCGGTTCGCTGCCCTCGACGCTCACGGCCTCGCTGATCGCCGCGGCGAGCTCGCGCTGTCGGCTCGGCGACGGCGAAGAGGCATCGGAAAGCCGGCCCTGGTGGCGAAAGACGAACCGCTCCGGCTCGGGCGAGTACTCAAGCTCCAAGCCATATCGCTGCAGTTCGGCCGTGATCGCGGGCTCATCGTCCTCAAGGATCCATGTCCCGCCCATTTCGACCCGGACGCCGAGCCCGGGAAGCTCATCGGCGAACGTCCGCCCGCCGGGCTGCTGTGACGCCTCGAGAACAAGAACCGTCCGCCCGGAAGCACTCAGGTCACGAGCGGCCACCAGGCCGCTGAGCCCCGCTCCGATGACAACGACGTCGGCGTCGGTTTGTGGTGAGGACATGCGGTCTTCTCCCTGCTCGATCAGGCGCCTGCACCATGCCGGGCCAGTGACGTCGGAGGATTCAAAACTTCGGCGAGACTGTACCATACGTACGGTACAGTTTTGAGGGCGCTTCATCCACAGATGACATGGATGTACCTGCTTTTCGCGGCACAGGGATTCTGATATTGACGCGCCACCAGGCACGCGATGGCATCGGCGGTCGCGTGGACGCTGGCTCGGCTACCGGCCCCGCGACGGTCTCGCCCGGTACCCCTTGGCCTGAGAGTGCGTGGGACTCAACCACCCCCTAAGGGTGGACCTGCTCCTCCGGGCAGCCGACGAGCGCCGTGAACAACTCGTCGCGCTCTTCAGGCGTGAAGCGTTCCTTGTCGATGAGGTCGCTCCAGGACAGGCCGTCCAGTGCCAGCCGCGTCAGCATGGTCGGAACCCACTCGTCCTGCGGCAAATCTGCTTCAAGCGCGTCGATCCTGCGAGCCTGATCCGACAGCTCTTCGGTCAGTTCCGGCGCCGTCGTGATGGCCAACGCCCACGGCAGCGGGATGGCCGAGTATGCCGGGTCGAAGTTGCAGCGCGCGTAGGCGAGGTCCCGCTGCCGCACCAGGCTCGGGTCGTCACCGATCGCCTCGACGGCCGAACCGTTCTCGACCATCAGATCGACGAGCGCCTGGACGATTTCGGACTTGGACCCGAAGTGATACAGGATGCCGCTCTTGCTGACCCCTGACTCCTCCTTGATGGCCGCGAAGGTCACGTGCGAGAGGCCTTTGGTGGTCGCGATGGCCGGCACCGCGTCGAGGATTCGCTGCTTGGCCTTCACGCCCGGACTCCTTCAGCCCGGGCGTCAAGACTGGGCGTCCAGCTCAGCACGCCTCGAAGCAGCGCTTCGAACTGTTCTGGCGTGAACCTCTCGGGATCCGTCATGCGCGTCCACCACAACCCGTCGGCGGCGAGCCGGCGCAGATAGGCGTCCGTCGGCGACTGATCCGATTGCCGCTCGATGTCGTCCAGCCGGCGATACAGCGCGATCCACTCATCGAGCAGCGCCGGCGCCTCGGCCAGACCGAGCATCAGTGCGACCCTGTCGAGACTGTCGGCGTCCAACGTCGCCGACACGTAAGCGGCGGTCCTGGCGCTCTCAGTCGGCGCGGGGTCGTCCGCACCCAACTGCTTCGCGTACCGGCGCAAGCTGGCGGCGAGGACCTCCTTGAGGAGGGCTTGCTGCGAGGGGAAGTGGTGGGTCACACCGCCACGGCTGAGCCCCGTCTCCTTCATCACGGCGTCGACCGTGACGGCCGCCGGACTCTCTCGGAGCGCAACAACGAGCGCGGCTCGGATAATGAGCTGCCGGGAACCCCCGTCGGCCGCGTCTGTCGCCTTCACCAAGTCAGGCTACCAACTTCCCCGGCCCGACGTTCGTCGCTCCCACCTCCCCGGCCACGCCGGGAGGTCTACTCGACGTCATCGATGGCCGTCAGATCGATCTCGGTACCCCGTATCTTGCGGACCAGCAGGAAGCCGGCTGCCAGCAGCACGACGGCACCGGCACAGATCCACGATTGAGTCGAATCGGCGGTCTTGAAGCCGTCGCGCAGGCCATTCGCTTCGAAGGCGATGAAGCCCGCGGCGGCCAAGGCCCCGGCGACCGCGACCGGCCAGTGATTTCTCGCCCGCCGCGCCACGACCACCACCGCGACCAGGGCGACGACGATGTAGGCGTAGCCCCATGAGTAGCCGATCGCCGCGCCCAGGTAGACGGTGGCGTCTGCCGGGCTGCCGTGGAGAAGCATCGCTGTGGCGACCGGAATGGCCAGGGACAACGCGCCGGCCACGAGATTCGCTCGTTTCGGAGTCCCCCGCTGGGGGTCCACGACGCTGAGGCCACGCGGCAGGAGGCCGACGGAGCCCATGGTGGCGAAGAAGCGGCCGGCGAAACTCTGGAAGGCGACTGCCGCCGCGATCATGCTGGCACTGATGAGCACGTCGACGGGAATAGCCATCCACCCCACACCGCCCTGCTTGGCCATGATCGAGGAGACGGTGTCACCGGCGGCGAACGCGTCGGTGTTCGCGATCGGCGACTCGACCAGAAGGCTCAGGACAAGGACCGGGACTCCGGCCAGAACGACGGCGTTGAGAATCCGCGGCACGTTCCTGCGCGGCTCCTCAGTATCGGAGGCCAGCGTCGCGAGGGCGTCGAATCCGATGAACGCAGACGACAGGAACACCACACCCAACAGCGTGGACGTGAGGTCGAACCCTGAGAGGCTGTACAGAGGAGCGAAATGCACGCCGTGCTTCACGCTGTACTGGATCATCACCCAGACGACCACCGGGACGCACGCGAGCCCCAGAGTGGCCGCCACCCAGAAGGACGCCTCCAGCCCCCGATGGCACACCGCAGTCGTACAGACCGCGATGAGGACGAGTATCACCAGCTGCCAGTGCTCGCCGGCGGCCCCTTTGACACCGAGGTTGTACAGGACGCCGGTGACGAACACGCTGGTCGCGGTCACCGTGGACCCCAGCACGGCCACATAGCCGCTGAACAGGCCCGCGGTCGCCAGGTAGGCAGGCGTCCGCCGGCCGGAATCCCTGGCGATGTAGGTCAGGATGCCGCCGCTGCCGACGTGACGGTGGGCGAAGAAGGTGATGACCTTCGCCACCCCGAGCATCAGCACGACCGTGATCAGGATGGTCAGTCCCGGGGTCTTCGGCGAGTAGATCATCACGTAAGCGCCGTAGACCGACAGGGCTGGTCCGTACTGCATACTGACGACGCCCATGGCGATCGCCCGCAAGGGGCTCATCTTCGCCATTGGAGCTTCTGTAACGCCGACGTCGGCTGACGCCTCCTCTATAGATGCCATGGCGTTCCCTCACATACCGTGATCGGACCGCTGGTCGGCCCGAGGACTGGAACCGTACCGTACGTACGGTTCATCTGAATAGAGGGTGCCGCACCCTTCTGACCTGCGCGTGGCCCCACTGCGTCGCGGTGGAGCCACCGGCGAGACAGACGTAAAGTCCCGGAAACGTCAGGAGACGACCAGCCCGTCGTCTCCAAGCCGCACGAACTCGTTCTCCGTGAAGGTCATGACATGCTTGATCCGCGTGTACTCCTCGACCGCGTACGCGGACAAGTCCTTGCCGTATCCCGACTGCTTGTAGCCACCCTGGGGCATCTCCGGGACGAGCGGCAGGTGGCAGTTCACCCAGACGCAACCAGCCTGCATCTCCCGGCTGAAGTGCGCGGCACGACGCAGGTCGTTGGTCCAGATCGAGGCGGCCAGCCCGTACTCGGTCCCGTTCGCCAGCGCCAGCGCCTCGTCGTCGGTCGAGTACCGCTGCAGCGTGACCACCGGCCCGAAGACCTCGTTCTGCACGATCTCGTCGTCTTGACGGACGTCCGCGACGAGCGTGGGTGGGAAGAAGTAGCCGGCACGGTCGAGCCGCTTTCCTCCGACCAGCACTCGGGCGTGATCCGGGAGCCGGGAAAGGAACCCCTCGACTATGCGCAACTGGCCCAGGCTGTTGAGGGGCCCGTAGAAGACGCCCTCCTCGAACGGACCGCCCACGCGCATCCGGTTCGCCTCCGTAACCAGTGCCTCGACGAACTCGTCGTAGCGGTCCTGGTGGACGATGAGCCTGGTCGCGGCCGTACAGTCCTGCCCGGCATTGAAGAAGCAGGCCAGCGCCAGAGCACCTGCGACGGCCTCGACGTCCGCGTCGGCCGCGATGACTGCCGGCGCCTTGCCGCCGAGCTCCAGGTGCAGCCTGGTCAGCCGCGCCCCCGCGGCCTCGGCGACTTGGCGGCCGGCGCGCACCGAGCCGGTCAGAGACACCATCCCGGGCACCGGACTGTCGACGAGCGCTTGGCCGGTTTCGCGGTCCCCGGTGATCACGTTGAGAACCCCCGGCCCCAGGATTTCCGAAGCGATCTCTGCGAGCAGTACGGCGCTCGATGGTGTCGTCTCCGACGGCTTGAAGACGGTGGTGTTGCCCGCGGCGAGCGCCGGTCCGATCTTCCACGCGGCCATGACCAGCGGGAAGTTCCACGGAGCGATCTGTCCGACGACCCCGATGGGCTCACGCCGGATCACCGAGGTATGTCCCCTCATGTACTCCCCCGATGCCCGACCCTCCAGGCTGCGGGCCGCGCCGGCGAAGAAGCGCAGATCCTCGACCGCGGTGTCGATCTCGAACTCCTTGAGCGTGCTTCTGGGCTTGCCCGTGTCCGCGCTCTCGGCTTCCACGAAATCGTCAGAACGCGCATCGATGGCCTCCGCCAGCTGCGCGAGCAGGTGCGAGCGCTCCCCCGGCGTCGTCCGGTTCCACTCCTTCGCCGCTTCAGCGCTCGAGGCATACGCCAGGGCGACATCCTCTGTCCGCGACAAGGCCGCACGGCCCGATACCTGCTCTGTGGCCGGGTCCACGAGGTCAAGCCAAAGCCCGCCCGCAGCCGGACGGGACTTCCCGTCGATGAAGTTCTCGATCTGCCTTGGCATGGGATCCCCTTACTGATGGCTCTTCAGTACCGCTCTTCTTCGTCACCGTACCGTACGTACGGTATGGTGACGAGGTCGAGAATCCGGCAGCGACGGGGAGAGTTCATGCCGCAGAACGGTCGCGGTTACGGTTTGACGAGCCCCGACTGGTAGGCCATGACAACCAGCTGCGCGCGGTCGCGAGCCTGCAACTTCGTCATCGCACGCTGGATGTGGGTACGTGCGGTCAGCGGACTGACGAACATTCGTTCAGCGATCTCGACGTTGGACAGCCCTTCGGCGGCGAACGCCATAGACTCCCGCTCGCGCGCCGTCAGCTCAGCCAGTGCCTCCGGAGAGCCGAGCCGGTCGTCGGGATCAGGCGCGGCGAGGAATCGGCCGATCAACATCCGGGTCGCTTGCGGCGAGAGCAGGGTTTCTCCAGAGGCCACGGTGTGGATGCCGTCCAGCATCACGTCGGCACCGACGTCCTTACCGAGGAACCCGCTGGCCCCGGCGCGCAGAGCCCGCGCGACGTATTCGTCGATCTCGAAGGTGGTGAGGATCAGAACGCGGGTGTCCACCAGCTCCGGATCCGCGCAGATCTCGGCGGTGGCGGTCAGGCCGTCGGTTCCGGGCATCCGGATGTCCATCACCACGACGTCGGGACGGTGGGCCCGGGTCGAGGCGACCGCCTCGGTACCGTCGGCGGCCTCGCCGACCACTTCCATGTCGGGACAGGAGTCGACAAGGATCCGGAACGTCGCCCGCAGCAGAGCCTGATCATCGGCGAGCAGGACACGGATCTTCGGGGGCGGCTCGGGGGTCACGGAAGCGTTCCTTCTTCAGAAGCGACGGGATACAGCGGGAGTTCGGCTACCACTTCGAACCCACCAGTAGGCCTCGGTCCGGTACGGAGGGTCCCTCCGACGGACTGAACGCGTTCTCGCATGCCGATGAGTCCGAAGCCGGTGTTGGACGACCGGTGGATGGCGGATGCGCCGCCACCGTCGTCGGTGACCGTGATACGCAGACGATCACGCGTGTAGACGAGTCGAACCTCTGCGTTCCCAGCGCTGGCATGCTTGGCGACGTTGGTCAGCGACTCTTGCACGACGCGATAGCAGGTGAGGTCCACCCCGGGCGAGAGCCGCTGCGCATGGCCCTCGACGGAGACGGCGACCGCGAGGCCGGCCGCTGTGAACGCCTCGACCAGCTCCGGCACCCGATCGAGGCCCGGCGCGGGTTCCAGGGGCGCCTCGGTGTCATCGGGGAGGCGGAGCAGGCCGACCGTGGCCTTCAGCTCACGCAACGCTGAGGAGGTGGTCCCGGCGAGTTCGTTGACCATCTTCTCGGCCTCGTCCGGATGCGAATGCAGAAGGTGCGCGACGCCGCTGGCCTGCGCGTTGGCCAAGGCCAGGTGGTGGGCGACGACGTCGTGCAGCTCGCGTGCGATACGCACACGCTCGTCGGCGACCCGGCGCCGGGCCTCGTCCTCCCGGGTCTGCTCCGCGTATTCGGCACGGGCCTGCATCGCTTCCAGATAGGCCGTCCGCAATCTGGCCACGTAACCGAGGCCGGCCGGGATCAGCAACCAGGCGATCGGGCCGATCGTCTCCAGCACCACCTGGCGGCCCGGCGGCGCCGCGATCACCGCAGTGACCACCACTGCCGCGACCGCGACGGCGGTGTAGAGGCGAGCGGTACGCCGGTCGGCACGGTCGGCGATGGTGTAGAGCGTCACCATGAGCGGGGCCAGAAGCAGGATGTTGAGCAAGTAGCCCAGGGCGGCGAGGATGACGGCGCAGACGCCGGTCACGATCACGGCCTCACGCGGGTGGGTTCGGCGCCACAACAATGCCGCACCGGAGATGGCAGCGCACAGCGAGACCGGCCACCAACCGGCAGGCCGGACGGCGAATCTGCTCGCCGGGCCGGCCGCGACGAACACCAGCACCGCCAACACCCGGTCGACGGCGCGCGGATGGTCGCGGAGATAGCGCTGCCAGCTTGCGGTCATCGGTCTTCCCATCAGGAGCTATGACCATCGTGACCGATGGTCCGGTGAATCGGCCGGAGGTGCCGCGTGTGTCTGTCGCACACGGCACCTCCGGCGTACCACTGTCAGACTGGCTGTCGCTGCCAGTCGACGTCGCGATCATCCTGGTGCGAGGTGTCGGCCTCATCAGCGTCCCGCTCGGTGGCGGGCACCCGCTCCAGCGCCTTGCCTTCCACATCCACCTTCGGCAGCAACCGGTCCAGCCAGCGCGGCATCCACCAGGCCCGCTCCCCCAGCAGCGCGAGGGCCGCGGGCACGATCGCCATCCGGACGACGAACGCGTCGAACAGGACCGCGATCGCCATACCGAACCCGATCATCTTGATCATAGGATCGTCGGCGCCGATGAACCCGGAGAACACCGCCGTCATGATCAGCGCGGCGGCCGCCACCACACGAGCGCTGTGCCGGAAGCCCGAGACGATCGCCTGATCGAAGCGTTCGCCGTGAACGTGGGCCTCGCGCACACGTGTCACGAGGAAGACCTCGTAGTCCATCGCGAGCCCGAACACGATGCCCACCATGAAGATCGGCATCAGGAACATGATCGGGCCGGCCTGGTGCACGCCGAGCAGACTCGCCAGGTGGCCCTGCTGGAAGACCGTGACAACCGCGCCGAGCGCCGCCAGCACCGACAGCAGGAACCCAAGCGCCGCCTTGAGTGGAACCAGCAACGACCGGAACACGATCATCAGCAGCACGAAGGCCAAGCCGACCACGACCACGAGGTACGGGATCAACGCAGCCTGGACTTTTGCAGCACTGTCGACGTTCACGGCGGTCGAGCCGGTGAGCGCGAAGGTCGAGCCGGTGGTGGACTGGAGCGCAGGGCGTTCTGCGCGGATGGTCTTGATGAGGTCGACGGTCTTCTGGTCGTCTGGTGCCGTGGACGGGACGGCGGAGAAGATCGCAGCGTCGCCGGCGGCGTCGAAGCGAGGAGCCGAGACGGACACGACGCCCGGAGTGGCAGTGATCCGCTGCACGGTCTCGGCCACGGCAGCCTTCGGGTCCTTGGCGTTCTTGGCGTCGACGACGACAGTCAGCGGGCCGTTGAAGCCGGGGCCGAACCCCTTGGCGAGGTCGTCGTAGGCACGGCGTTCGCTGGTCGCGGTCGACTTGGACTCGTCCCCGGCGGTACCCAGGTGCATCTTCGTCACGGGAGCGGCGATGACGCCCAGGCCCACAACCGCGAGCAGCAGAACAGGGAGCGGACGGCGCAGCACGAACCTGGCCCACCGCGTTCCGCCGTTGGGCTTGGCGATTCCGCCGTTCCGGAGACGCTTGCGGGCCTTGCGAGTCTCACGGCGCTCCGAGCGGGCGAGCACGGCACGCGGCCACATCCCGAGGAGGGCCGGAACGAGCGTCAATGCGACGAGCACGGCCACCACCACGGCGCCGGCGGCGCTGAGCCCCATCTTGGTCAGACCGGGGATGCCGACCACGGTGAGCCCGGCCAGCCCGATGACGACGGTGAGCCCGGCGAACACGACGGCCGACCCCGCAGTACCGACCGCCAGCCCGGCGGCTTCCTGTGGCGCATGCCCCCGCGCACGCTCCTCGCGGTAGCGGGAGACGATGAACACCGCGTAGTCGATGCCGACCGCGAGTCCCAGCATCGTGGCCAGGGTGCCGGTCGACGAAGACAGCCCGAACACGCTGCCCAGTGCCAGGATTCCAGCGGTGCCGACGCCGACGCTGACGATCGCTGTCAGCAAGGGCAGCCCGGCCGCGGCCAGTGAGCCGAACGTGATCAGCAGTACAAGCGCGGCCACGAGAATGCCGAGTCCCTCGGTCGCGCCGCCGGCCGCCGGCTGCTTGGCCAGCGCGTCACCGCCGACCTCGACCGTCAGGCCCGCGGCCTGGCCGTGCTGGAGCGCAGTCCGCAACGACGCCTTGGCAGCGTCCGTCAGGTCGGCTGCCTTCGCGGTGTAGTTGACAGTCGCATAGGCCGTCGACCCGTCCTGGCTGACAGCATGCGCCTGAAAAGGATTGACCGCGCTGGCGACCTGCGGACCAGCGGCTGCCTCCGTCACCGTGGCGTCGATGGCCGCCTCGGCCCCGGCCGCGGTGATCTTCTGCCCGCTCGGCGCGACGAAGACGATCCGCGCGGTCGCACCCTCGGCGTTCCCGCCGGGGAACCGCTCCTGGATCAGGTCGAACGCCTTCTGTGACTCGGTACCGGGCATCGAGAAGCCGCTGTCGGCGGCTTTGGGCGCGAGGGCGGCTCCGGCTCCTACGCCGACCAGCACGAGTACCCACACGAAGACGGCGGCCCAGCGCCGTCGGAAGGCCAGACGGCCTAGTCGAGCAAGGAATGTAGCCATTACAGGGTCTCCGCATCTGATTTCGGTTACCCCACCAGCGTGTCCGGCGACGGCTCTCGCGTCGTCGTGCCGATGCCGACACTTCGCACTACTGAAATCGCAGTAGGAACGGCCTGTCATGCGTGCCGATGCCGTACAGGCGCTGGCTGCGTACAGCGTTCACTGGTAGTAGGCAGACGCGAATTCCCGCAGCTCACGGGCCACATCAGGCCCGGTCGGCGTGTAGACGACCTCGCTGTAGCCCGCGTCGGACAGACGCGACAGCTGCCTGGCGATCCGGGCTCGGTCACCGACCATGGTCTTGCGGTCCACGTGCTCCAGCAGCCGGCGGTCCCGCATCGGGAGGTGGGTGACGTGGCCTTCGAACGTCAGCAGGTGCCGCCGGTCGTGCGGGGCGAGCGCTTCCAGTTCCGCGCGCCAAGCCTGACCGCCGGCCAGGCCGTCGACCGCCTCGGCGCCGCCTTTGGCGTAGGCGTTGTGCCAGTCGACGACCCGCCACGGTCCGATCGCCTCAGCGACGCGGTCGGAGGCCGGATCTTCACCCGGTCCGAGCACGGTACCGGACATGATCATGGCTGCCGGGAGCGTGGGGTGCGCAGGCCCGATGACCCCGTCGGCGACCTCGCCGACCAGCGCCGCGCCCTTCGGGCCGAACACGCTGACCCACAGCGGGACCTCGATCGGCCGGGACGCGGCCAGGCCGTCCGCGTGCATCATCCTGGTCGGAGCGCCGTCCACCACAGCGATGCCCCCGGCCAGCAACCGCCGCACAGCCGTGACATATTCAGCGAGTGCCGCCAACGTCATGGGGCGCTGCCCAACAGCCAGGCGCGCGGTGAATCCGGTGCCGAAGCAGGCCCGGAACCGTCCGCCGGACAGCCGGGCGATGGTGGCAATCCCGGACACCATGGTCATCACAGAACGCTGGTCGGGGATGAGGACAGCGGTCGCCAAACCTATGCGCGACGTGCACTGCGCGGCGAGCGCCAGGTGGACGAACGGGTCCTCCCACAACGGCGCCGAGTCGTAGATCCAGACCCTCGCATAGCCGAGTTCCTCGGCCAGGACGGTCAGATCGGCGAAATCCGGGCCGGGCGGGAGGCCGCAGGACAGTTCGAGCTCAGGCACAGGGCGCTTCAGCTCACCGAGATGGCGCGCTCAGGGCACTGCGCGACGGCGTTGCGGACGTCCTCCTCGTGTTCTGCCGCGACCTCGGGCTCCACCGCCGACGCGTAGCCGTCATCGGTCAGCGTGAAGAGTTCGGGGAACAGCGAACAGCAGACAGCATGACCCCGGCAGCGGTCCTCGTCGACGACGACCTTCATCAGCCTTCCTCCTCGGCGAGCGTGAACTCGAGGTGCAGTTCGCTCAGGCCGCGCAGGATGTAGGTCGGGAGGTAGCTGTAGCGGCGAGCGCCTTCGGGACCGTGCGCGCTCTCGGAGATCCTGATGTCGGCCGTCCGGTCGAGGAGTCGTTCGATGCTGGCCCGGGCCTCGGTCCGCGCCAGCGGCGCACCCGGGCACGTGTGGACGCCGCGGCCGAACGCGATGTGCTGCCTGACGTTCGAGCGCTCGATGTCGAACACCGCGGGATCGTCGAAGCGGCGCGGATCCCGGTTGGCGGCGCCGTTCATCACCATCAGCATGGTGCCGGCCGGCAGGTCGACTCCGCCGACGGTGGTCGGTACCCGGGTCAGACGGAAGTCGCCCTTGATCGGGCTCTCGATCCGAAGCGACTCCTCGACGAGGTTCGGGATGCGGTGACGTTCCTTGCGCAGGAGTTCCTGGAGGTCGGGGCGTTCAGCGATCACCTTCAGCGCGGTGCTGAGGAGCCTGACGGTCGTCTCCTGGCCCGCGGAGAACAGGTTGGCCGCGATCCGGACGACGTCGATGACTTCGGGGACCGAACCGTCGGGGAACCTCGCGGCGGCCAGGGCCGAAAGCACGTCGTCGCGGGGTTCGCGGCGGCGGTCCTCGATGTACGCGGTGAACCTCGCGTAGAGGAACTCCATCGGGGAGTGCGCCATCGCCTCACCCATGGCACCGACGCTCGCCTCGGAGCGCGGCCGGTGCCGGAGGCCCTCGATGAACCCCTGCTGATCCTCTTCGGGCACGCCGAGCAGGTCAGCGATAACGAGGAGCGCGAATGGGCTGGCGAAGCCGTTGATGAACTCGCCCTGTCCGCCGGTGAGGAATTCGTCCAGGAGACGGTCGGCGAGGCGCCAGATCGCCTCCTCGTTCTCCTTGAGCCGCTTCGGCGTGATGAGCCGCATCAGCAACGCGCGGTGGTCCGTGTGGGTCGGCGGGTCGAACGTCGGGAGCTGGTCGCTCATCGGCAGCTCGTCGCGGTGCTGCTCGATCAGGGCGGAGACGTCGTCTCCTTCCAGCGGGACCGGGAAGCCCGGGAAGGGACCGGTCACCGAGATGCACGACGAGAACCGCTCAGAGTCCTGCAGGACCTGCGTCGCCTCCTCGTAGCCGGTCACCAGCATCACGCCGTGGTGTGGCTCCCGGGAGACAGGGCACTGCCCGCGCATCGCCTCGTAGTACGGATACGGATCCGCGACGAGATCGTCGTCCAGGAAGAAATTCAGTGTCTTGATATCGTTCACGGTCTTCCAAACGTCCTTTGCGCTCAGCTCTGGTCGGATCGGGTCAGGAAAACAGACAGGGTCACCAGCCGGTCGGGACCCCGGGTGCAGCTATCGCGGGGCACGTGTGCGCGGCGCGATGGTAATCGCCGTCCCAGCCTTCGATGTCGACTCCGAGGAGGTGCAGTCTCCGTTCGCGAAGCTTCCACCCCTCCGGCGTCCGCACGGCAACGTCGTGGTAGTGGCCCCAGACCTGCGGAGTCGCCCCGGCCGTCGTGCGATGCCAGGCGTACACCGATGTCCGCACGGTCGCTTGGTCGTCAGTGTCGAACACGACCAGGACGTTGGCGTTGTGATGGCTGGTGGCGAGGTAGCCCGGGCGCTCATCGTTCTTGGCGAGCATCGCCCGGAAGGCGCTTCGACCACGGACGACGGGGGCGAAGCCGGCACCGTAGTCGATGACACAGTCGTCTGTGAAGAGCGCCGAAAGCTCGTCGGAGAGCTGGTGGTCGACGCAGTACGAATACCGATGGACGAGGTCGACGAGCGCGTCCTTGTCAAGCAGCCGTCGCAGCGCCGGGTGATCCTCGCTGAGGCTCTCGCCCACGGCGCTCATACGACGGCCGGCGTCTCGAGCCCGAAGAGCCGGGCGGTGGTGCCACCGAGGATCGCCGCGCGGTCGTCGGCGTCGACACCCTGGAACTGGTTGGCGATGGCCTCTCGGGTACGTCTGAAGGTCCCCTCCGGGTGGGGATAATCAACGCCCCACACGAGGGTGGACAGACCGGTGATGTGTCGGCAGGCGACGGCCACGGGATCCTCTTGGAACGAGACGTGGATCTGGCGCTTGATGTACTCGCTCGGCTTCAGGGGATACGGCCACCGTTCGTTCAGCCGGAACACCTGCGCCATCCCCGGCTGGTCGTTGTCCGCGCGGGCGTCGTCCCAGGTGCCGACCCAGAAGTCGCGGTCCTGGCCGACCCCCAGCGTCCAGGCCTTGTCCAGCGCGGCCATGAGCGAGACGAGCCAGTTGGCGTTGAACTCGACCAGCACGAAGTGCAGGTCCGGGAACCGCTCGGTGACGCCGCCGCCCACGAGCGAGGCGATGATCTGCTGGGGAGCCAGCGATTGATACGTCGCGGCGAAGACCATTCGATTGACGATGGCTTCGTCGTCCAGCTCCCGGCTCTGCGTCTTGACGGTTTCGATGAGACCTCGGAGCGTGGGAGACGCCTTCTTGTCCACCTTCACACCGCCGGTCGCGACATGGAAAACCACGACCATTCCGTTGGCCCGGGCCGCTTCCCATACCCGGTCGAGCTCCCGGTTGTGGTACGGCACCGGGGAAACAGCAGGCAGAAGTATCGCCCGCAACCCCAGTCCCGCGGCACGCTCGATCTCCGCCACCGCATCGTCGACATGGGTCATTGGAATCGGCGCGGTGGGGGCGATCCTGGCGCGGTAGGCGCCGAAGGTCTCGGCGACGTAGTCGTTGTACACGCGGGCGTGCGCGATCGACAGCTCATGGTCGTCCGAGTACAGCCCGAAGAAGGACAGGTTCGGGTGCATCACCTGAGCCCAGACACCCTCGGCGTCCAGGTCCTCGATGATCCGGTCGGGATGACCCGTGTTCGGCGAGCCGTCGAAGTGCGGGTAGGCGGAGTTCGTCCAGCCTTCGAATCCCGGGGTGTGGAGCTTGCGGAAGTGCGTCCGCCCATCGTCTCCGAGGGGCTCGATCGTCAAGTCCTCCTCCCACACCGCGCGATCTCTGAGCTGCTTCGGCAGGCGGGTGCGGAAGAGATCGGAAGGCTCGACGATGTGCCCGTCCACAGAGACGAGGAGTTCTTCAGTCATGGCTTAGCTCCCTGCTTTCGGCTCTGCCGGAGGGGTCAGGTGTTGCGGCCACCGCTGACGGCGATGACCTGGCCGGTGATGTAGCCCGCTTCGTCGCTGACGAGGAACGCGGCGGTGGCGGCGATGTCCTCGGGACGGCCCGGGCGACGCACCGGCGTCTGTGAGGCGTGGTGGTCGACGCTGTCGCCGAGCAGCCCGCGTTCTTCGCTGCGCCGCAGCATCGGGGTGTCGATGAAGCCGGGCGGGATGGTGTTCACGGTGATGCCCTCCGGCCCGAGTTCCAACGCGAGGGCCTTGGTCAAGCCGATGACGCCGGCCTTGGAGGCCACGTAGTGGGTCATGAACGGCTGGCCACCGAGAGCGGACGAGGAGGAGATGTTCACGATCCGGCCCCAGCGCGCCTCGATCATGTCCGGCACAGCGACCTGGCAGCAGTGGAACGTGCCGGTCAGGTTGATCCTCAGCAGTTGTTCCCACGCCTCGACGCTGATGTTGAGGAACCGCCGGTATCCCTCTTTGCCGGCGGAGTTCACCAGGATCGCCACCGGGCCGAGCTGTCGCCGCACCTCGTCGAAGCCGCGTTCAACGGCAGCCCGGTCGCCGACGTCGAGTTCGATGCCGGCAGCCGTGCCGCCTTCAGCCGTGATCTTCTCGGCGGCGGCCCGCGCGGCCTCACCGTTCAGGTCGGTGACAGCCACACGGACCCCGTCGCGAGCCAGGCGTTGGGCGACCGCGAGGCCGATACCCGACGCTCCCCCGGTCACCACGGCGACTCTCGCGTTCACCTAGTTCTGCTCCTTGTACGCGGAGACGTACTCGCCGGCGGTCTTGTGCAGGTGCCGGATGAGGATCTCTTGGTCGTTGAGAGGGAAGTGCGTGACCGCCCGGGATTCGAGCATGGTCTGCGTGGCCTCGAGCGTGTTGCAGTCCTGGAGGCCGAACTCCTTGAACGTCACCGTGGCCAGCTCCTGCCGGAGACGGTCGCTCGCGGTCTTGGGCGGCACGAAGTAGCAGGTGCCCTCGAAGATGTGGGTGTTGTACGACGTCGGCCAGTAGTGGTACGTGAGGTACCAGCCCGGCGCCCAGACCACCATCATGAAGTTCGGGAAGAAGACATAAGAGTCCAGGCCCCACGCCGGGTGGCCGGAAGGGTTGAGACCGGCCGGGAGGGGATCCAGGCCCTCGATGTCGGGACGATCCCACGGGCCGAAGTTACCGCTGCGCAGGACACGCTCGATCGGCTTGACCATGCGCAGGTCCTTCGGCGGCGACATCCCGCCCCACGCGGACTGCATCGAATGGGGCCCGTCGATCCCGTAGTGCAGCGATTCGTAGCCGTAGCTGGAGAGCTTGGTGGACTCGTCGCTCACGTACTGCTTCGCGTGCAGGACCGGTGCGTGGTAGAACTCGGCGAAGGCGTCGAGGTAGAGCTTCCAGTTGCTCCCGATGTCGGCCCGGTACTTGAAGACCTGCGTCATCTGGTCGAAGGGATAGCCTTCGAGGCCCTGCGCGAACTGCCCGAGGTATTCGTTCAGCGGCGCGGCCGTGTCGTCGAAGTTGATGAAGACGAACCCCTGCCACACCTCGCAGCGCACCGGCACGAGCCCGAACTCCGACCTGTCGAGGTCGAAGAACTCCGATTCCTGCTGGACGAACGTGCAGGCGCCGTCCAGGCCGTAGCGCCAGCCGTGGTACTTGCAGGTGAACTGCCGTGCCGTACCGCGAGTCTCCTCGTGCGGCAGGTCGTTCCACACAAGCTTGTTGCCGCGGTGACGACAGACGTTGTGAAACGCGCGGATCCGGTCCCCGGCGTCGCGAACGACGATCACCGATGCCCCGACCGCGTGGATCTCCTTGGTGAAGTAGCTGCCCCGCTTCGGGATCTGCTCGACGCGACCGACGTTCAGCCAGGTACGTTCGAAGACCGCCTTGCGTTCCGTTTCGTAGTACTCGGGTGAGATCGAGTCCTCGAACGAGACGGGACTGGTGCCGAGCGACGGGAAGTGCTCGGTCCAGCTGCCCTCGGGGGGCTTGGGGAAGTGCGCCATCGATCTGCCTCCGAGCGACTGAGACCGAATGTACTGCCGCCTGTAACCATACGAGGCCGTCTGGTTAAGGTCAATGAAGTCGTCCCACCAGCACTGACGTTGATGCGTGGCAGACGGAAACGTACAGTTGCCGCATGGAAGCCACGACTGGGGCCGCACGCACCCGGGCTGGACGACCGACTCCGGAGGAGGCGGCCCGGCTGACCGAGAGGCTGCGGCGGGCCGCCGTCGACACGTTCCTGGAATATGGCTACGACCGCACCACCATGGAGGCGGTCGCGCAGGCCGCGGGAATCACCAAGAGCACCCTGTACTCCCGCTACCCCGACAAGCACACGCTGTTCGTCGCCGTGAGCTCGTGGGCGCTGACCCGCCAGGAGCGCGACGATCGGGTCGCGGAACCCCTGCCGGACGACCTGGCCGACGCGCTGACCGTGATCGCGCGGGCGATCCTGGCCCGGTCCGTGGACCCCGACATCGTCCGGCTGAGCCGGATGGCGATCGCCGAGGCACCGCGCTTCCCCGACTTCGCCGTGAGTTCCCAGGCTGTGACCTGGTCACCGAAGATCCGGATGATCATTGACCTGCTCCGCCGGCACGAGTGCGACGGCACCGTGGCCGTCGACGACGTCGAGCTCGCAGCCGAGCAGTTCTTCGCCATGGTCGGCGCGTTGCCCGCATGGCTCGCGGCGTACGGCATCTACCGCACGCCCGAAGCCGAGGAAGCGCACCTGCGACATGCCGTCGAGCTGTTCTTGAACGGCGTGGTGGTCCGGACCAGCGGGAGACCGGATACTCCGCCGGCCGCCGAAGACAGCCGCGACTCAGCCGCCCTACGCAAAGCGGACGCCGCATTGGCGCACCGCGCCGAAGAGTTCCGCCGCCGGGAAGAAACCCTACGCGAAATCCTCGCGGACTACTTCGACGCGCAGGAGCACGGCGACGAGGTCGAGACCCGAGCAGCAGCCGACGCGGCCGGCTCTGAGCATCGAGCACGATCTGCCGTGCGGCGGCTGCTCGAACACGGTGAGAGCCCCAAGGCGATCAACGGAACGATCGGGATCAGCCTGGCACAGATCCACGAGATAAAGCACGAAGCCGTCGGCGGCGGCCGCGCACCGGCTCAGTAGGCCGCCTGCGCGGCCAGAGCCAAGCCCGTAAGGCCGCTACACATATCAAGCGTAGATTTCACCAGCTCGTCGACGGCACCCCGGTCGTCTTTCAGGCGGTCCTTGAGCCAATACACTTCGTCCGTGTCGCCGCGCGCCCTGTGCGCCTCGGCAAGCTCCTCAAAGTGCCGCCTACGCTCCTCTACCAGCTTGCGTTTCTCATTCATCGTCCGCGCGACGTCGAATATCGCAAAGCCGCCGCCAATGAGCGGGAATTGCGTAAATATCTTGGGAAGTATGATAGGTGCGTACTGCCCCACAGCGGTTGCGATAGCGTCATAAGCGCCTTGAATGACGCCGCCCCGGACAACAACGGAACTCGTCGCACCCTCAGGCTCTCCAGAGCGATCAGTTGCCTCTAAGAAGGTTATCAGATAGGCGTTTCTCGACTCGATATACCGAGCAATCGCCTGAAAAGTTGCCGCAACCTGGACACCGGCAACTACCGCATAAGCCGCCATGACGTTGAGAGCGTCTTTCGCGTGACCCAGGTCGTCGTCGATCTCTTTGAACTTGGCGCTCGCTTCGCTCAATTCAATGTCCGTCGGGAGCGCTTCCAACGCCTTCGCGTCGCCTTCGGTCGCCGCACTTTCGAGAGCCTTAAGAGTCCGGCCAAGCAGCTCGAAGGTAGATTCCACGGTTTCCAGGGCGCTGCCGAGGCTAGGGAGCTCTCGTATTTTCCTTAAGGCTACGGCCATCAATTCCGTCAACGCGGAGTCCATACCGACCGAGACGACAGCCAGCAAGGGGGTGAACTGGACGGTATGCGGTAGCCAGCGATCGACTTCAGCCTCAACTTGCTCCGCCTTTTCGAGGAGCTCTCTCTCGTGGTCGCGTTTCGGCAACCGGTAATCCTGCAGCCGCTTTTGGGTCTCGGCCACCAAGATCGGACCGCCCTCCCGGTACGCGACGATCACTTGCGAGTACTCGGAGTAGGAACGATGAAGAAGACCCTCGGTGTCCCGTAGTGCCACACGGCACTCTTCGTCCGTCATCTGGCGGCCGGCCGCCTTTGACTGACCATCGGCCTGGCGCGCCGACCCCTTGATGTACTCAGCAGGGAAAAGTTCATCGGGCGAGCGGTCGGGCATGCGGAACTCCTCGCTCCGACCCGGCAAGGCCGGAAAACCGGTTCTCGCGGAAATATGCTCTTTCCTTCTCTTGGCATTCTAACGCGATCGGCGAAATAAGACCATATGTTCGATTCTAGGCAAGGGTCGAAGGCGGCTTACGCCAGCCAGTGCTCGATGCGAGGTCGATGGCGTCCGGGACGGTGGTCCCGCGGAAGCCGATGCGGTCAATCAACGGACGGAAGATGCCGGGTGCGCGGGCCACCAGGGTGTTCCTCCGAGGGCTGACGATGACGGCGGCTCGGCGCTCGATGCCTGTGACGATGTCCTTGACGACCTGGTCGCGCGGGATCATCTTCCACAAGCCCTTCTCGTTGCCTCCCCAGAGGGTCCTGCCGGCGGGATCGGCCACGACCTGATCCATCAACGGAGTGCGGAAGAAGGTCGGATGAGCACTTCCGACGCCGACGCCGAGATGGCGCACCTCAAGCCTGGTCGAGTCGCACAGGGCCCAGACACCGGCCTTGCTGGCGGTGTAGGGACCCTGGAGCGGGGAGTGGACGAAGGCCGCCATGGACGAGATCGCCAGAAGGTAGCCGCCACGCTGCTGCACGAACGGCAGCCCCGCGCGGAAGGTACGCCACACGCCGGTGAGGTTGATGTCGATGACGCGCTCAAAGGCGGCAGGGTCGAGCGTGGCGAGCGGCGCCATCGTGTCGATGCCGGCATTGGCCACGACGACGTCGAGGCGTCCGAAGTGCTCGGCGGCCTCGGCCATCGTGCTCTGAAGGCCGTCGAAGTCGCGGACATCGGCAGCCCAGCCCCGCGCTACGGTCTCGCCTCCCAACGCATCCGCCTGCCGACGCACGGCATCCTCGTCGATGTCGAGCAGCGCGAGGTTGGCGCCGCGGACGCGTAGCGCCTCGGCGATAGCGGTGCCGAGGCCTCCGGTGGAGCCGGTGATGGCGACCGTGCGTCCGGCGAGGTCATAGCGCGACATGGTTCTTCCTTCGATGGTCGGGACCTACCCCTCGAGCTGGCGGATGAGCGCCTGCATGCGGCGGTGCCTGTCGATGAGGGCGTCGCTGAGGATGTTGACGACGCCGCGAGAAGCGGACACCGGGGCCCAGCGACGGGGACAGATGATGCGGGCGCTGCGGCCCTCGATGCCCCGGACGACCGCTGCGGCGACGCGCTCGGGGGCGATCGGCGAGCGGTACGGACGGGGATAGGCCAGGCGGATCAGCTCCTGGGCCGCGGGGTGGTCCTCGTGGGAGGCCTTGATAATGGGCGTGTTCACCCAGCCGGGATACAGAACGCCCGCAGTGGTCCCGGTCCCCGCCAACTCTCCTCGAAGCGAGCGACCGAAGCTTTCGACGGCGGCCTTCGACATCGCATAGGGCGCGTTGGCTGTGCCGTTGAAGAAGGCGTAGACGGAGCTGGTCACCAGGATGTGGCCGTTGGCCTTGGTGACCTCGGGCAGGCATGAGCGAACCGTGCGCCAGACACCGAGGACATCGACTTCGATGATGCGCTCGAACTCCTTCTCAGAACTGCTGCGAACGGTGGTGGGGCTGGAGGCAGCGATACCCGCGTTGGCGAAGCACACGTCGAGCGAGCCGAAACGCGCCACGGCGGCGGCGACCGCGACGCCCACGGCGGCCCGGTCGGTCACGTCCGCGGCGACGGGAAGGCTCTGGGGCCCGAGCACGGCGGCAAGCTCGTCCAAGGGTTCCTGACGGAGATCGACGAGGACCACGTTGGCTCCCCTGGCGACAAGCGCGCGGGATGTCGCGGCGCCGATGCCGCTGCCGGCTCCGGTAACGAGCACCGTGCGACCGGTCAGCGCCAACGCGAGGTGACGCTTCATGAGGCTCTCCTCCTAGTGCCGATGCCTGGTCGGATCAGGCATCTCAGATATCGGTCGAGCAGCGACGGGGACGTGCCGAGCGAGAAAGGCGATCTGGTCCGCCACCGCCCGCTCGAAGTCCTCTCCGACATAGATTTCGAAGTGGCCCGCGGGGTACAAGCGGATCTCCCCCTGGGGTGCCTTGCGGGCGTGACGCTTCGAGGCACGCGCCGGCGCCACCGTGTCGGTCTCGCAGAGGGCGAACAGGATGGGGCACTGGACATCACCAGCGGCGCGGCCAGGCCTGTGCCGGACGATGCGCAAGGCCACGCGGGCCGCGACACGGTTACGGAACTTCAGCCCCGGCGGCACCAGACCGAGAAAGCCGTCCAACGCATCGGACGAGGACATGAGCGCGACCGACCCCGGCTTGCCCGCTGTGGGCAGCGTGATCGGGTCGCGGCGGCCGAAGGCCGCGGTCATCGCGTCAGCGAGCGCGACCGCGGTGACTCGCGGCGACGTCCACGGCGGGATCGCGAGGGACGATGCGATCCCGTCGGTGAAGGGGCACTGCGCGATCGCGGCCGCGATCTGCGGGTCGCGGGCAGAGGTGAGGATGACGTGCCCGCCGCCGAAGGAGGTTCCCCACAGCACGACTCGCTGCGGATCGACGCCGTCCAACGAGCGCGCGTACGCGACCGCCGACGCCCAGTCGACGAGCTGCCGGTCGACGTCCAGCAGTTGTCGCGGCTCCCCGCTGCTGGCGCCGAAGTGGCGATAGTCGAAGACCAGGCAGGCGTATCCCTCGCGCACGAACCTCTCGGCATAGGCGTCCAGGCGCATCTCCTTGACCGCGCCCAGGCCGTGGGCCATCACGATGACCGGCCTCGATGCGCCGCCGTCGGGCTCGTACAGCCAGGCACCACAGGTGCCGTCGCCGGACCGGAAGGCCACATCGGTTCTCGTCACGAGATCAAGTATATGGAATGCCTTCCAACATTGGAACTCATTCCAACTTTGGCGCCTACACTGGTCGCATGGCGGATCAGACGGTGACCAGGACCCAGCGGAGAGCGGCGGCAACCCGCAAGGCCGTGGTCGACGCGGCTCGCGAGATCATCGTGAGCGAGGGACCAGCCGCGTTGACGCTCGAGGCGGTGGCCGAACGTGCCGACGTGGCCGTGCAGACCATCTACAACAGGGTCGGGGGCCGGTCCGCGCTGCTCACCTCGGTGGCCGAGTTGGCCATGGAGGAGAACCGGGCCTACATGGACGCCGCCTACGAGGCCGAGGGCACCTCCGAGGAACGCCTGCTCCTCGCCGCGAACGCCTACGTCCGTTTCGCCCGTGAACGTCCTCACGAGTTCCGCATCCTGGTCGATCCGCCGAACGACCCGGAAACCCTCGACCGCATCGCCGCACTGATCGAGGAACAGAACGCCAAGCTGGCGGACGTACTGCGCGACGCCGTCGCCGAAGGAACGACGCGCACCGACCTCGAGCCGGAGCAGATCTCCACCGTATTGTGGGCGACGATGAACGGGCTTCTGGCCCTGGCCTGGCGCGCCGACCGGCTACAGACCGACGCCGACGGGCTGGACGGCCTTCTCGCGACCTACGTCGGGACGATCACTGACGGGCTCCGGCGCAGGGCAGAGCCCTAAGCCGGCGCAGGCGCCGGCAGCGAGCACAGGCCGCCGCCGACGATCGGGGCTACATGTGCGTTTTGCCAGCCTCAGTAGCCGTGGCCAGTGACTGTGCCATCAAGATCACGGCATCGTCAGGCCTTCCGTCTGTGATGAGTGCGTGCATCACAAGATCGCAAGTATCCTCCAGCTGCTCCCCTCGACGGCTCAAGGAGCGGATGAGGAGATCGACACCTTCGTCGAAGGAGCGCCCGTAGGTCTCCACCAGTCCGTCGGTGTAGAGCAAGAGGATGCCATTCTCCGGCACATCGAAGGTCTCACTTACGAACTCGTGTCCCCCGACTCCCAACGGCAGCCCTATTGGCAGTTGAACCACGCCGACGGTCCCGTCAGCGGTTGCCAACACCGGAAACGGGTGCCCGGCGCTGGATGCGATACAACGGCTGTCGACAGGGTCATAGATGGCGCATACGCAGGTGACAAACATGTCGCCACGGCCCCCGTCTATATCTGCGACGGCCCTGTCCAGTTGAGTGAGAACCTGCTGCGGCTCCAACCCAAGGTCCAGAAGAGCGCGCGCGACAGCGCGTATCTGGCCCATCATCGCCGAGGCCGCCATACCGCGCCCTGTCACGTCGCCAACGATAAGAGCGGCGCGTTCCTCGGCCAACGCGACTACATCGAACCAGTCTCCTCCCACTCCCCCGTTTGACTCGCTGGCTGGGACGTACCGGTGGGCAATGTTCAGTCCGGAGGGGACGCGCACCCAACTGGGAAGCAGACGCTGCTGGAGTTCCAGCGAGACGGCACGCATCAGATAGGAGTGATGGACGCTTTCCATGCAGCCCGCAGCCAGGGCCGCGATCTCCTCGGCCAGGATGACGTCTGGCTGACCGAACGGCTTGTCGCTACCCGAGCGAAAGAACTCGACGCCCCCGAACACTTTACCGCGTGAGACCAGAGGCACCATCAAGTAGGAGTGGACACCGGCCTCAAGAGCGCGCTGAACACGATCAGACGAGGTGAAGATGCTGCTTACGTCACCCTCGCTGAGATGGCTGATCAGGATCGATCGCCCGCTGCGCAGGCCTTGTGCGTAACTACTTGTCGAAACCGCCTCGGAAACCTCCCTCACGGAATTCGGCGTAGGCGCCAGACCCGGTACGGCTGCATCTGCGGATGCGACAAGCTTCGACCGCGCTGACACGCCAGTGAACAACGGGGACGGCTCGGCCCCTTGCAGCACCGATGTGAGTAGTTCGACCGTCGCGACGCCCGCAAGCTCGGGCACCGTCAATTCGACCAACTCGCGAGCCGCGCCCTCAAGGTCAAGCGACCCGCCGAAGCGCCTGCGCGCCTCAAAGACGAGCAGAAGCTGATCGCGTGTCAGTAGGTCGACCAAGTTGATACCGGCAAGCGCACCGGAGTATCCATGTCGCCCGCCGAGCCCGCCGGCCGCGGGCGAAGGGAGGTAAACGGCCCGGTTGCGAGCAAGGGCGAGGTGAGGGGTCGTGTCGGTGCCACGCTGCTGCGGTCGGGGCTGCCCCGACCGGATCATGGCACGGTGCAGCAGACGGTAGATGTGGTCAAGCGTGAGCGGATCCGGCGCGTCGAGGCTTCCATTCTGTAGCAGCTTGATGAGCTCGCCGGTGAACGTTGTATACCGCTCTCCTAGCGGGGCTAGAGCCATTGCGGTCGCCGTTGTGGAGGTAAGCGTGTAGGTCCCGGCAATATCGAGCTGCTCGTACACGGCCGCCTCAGGGTCGCTCATCGTGTCGATGGCCCGACCGGAGTAGCAGCAATCCAATACGACTACCCGGTTTTTGGCCGGACTGTCCGAGACGGCTTCCCGCAACCCCTCGAACGGGAGCGCCGTGTATCGCAGATAGTCGCGTTGAGTTCCCGACAGAGCGAGATGCAGGTTTCCGCGTTGATCCACCAGGCCGTGCCCCGCGTAGTAGATCAATAAGAGGTCTTCTGCTTCCTTGGCGATTTGAGTGATGCGAACGCCGAGGTCGTGAGAGCTATGCGGGTCGAGGATGATGTTCTGAGCTTGCGCGGTGAGCCAGCCGCAGCTGTCATCGCTGAGTGCTGAAGCCAGATCTGTGAGATTGTTGGCAACAGCGGGGAGATTTGTCAGTTCGGAATCGGTTGTGTGTGTGCTTGTGCCGATCAAGATTACCCGCGAGCGGGTTGAATCAGGAAGCCGCATTACCGTCCTCCGGTCCTGCGGCTTCGCCGTCAAGGAACCCCGCCAGGGCTCGGAGTAGCGCCTCGGGGTCCTTGGCCTGTCGTGCCTCAACCTTCAATGTGACGCCATCTGGGCGGCGAGTGACCGAAACCGTCAAGTCACTGTTACGTTGGCTCAGCCACGCCACAATCGCACTGGCGGCCACCGTGCCCATGCCTCCAGTACCGACTGCGACCGCGATAGTGTCGGCGATTCCGCCCATGGCGTCCGCAGGGAGGTCTGCGTACGCCATGTGAATGCGGCCACGAAGACGGTCCTCGCGCCTGAGCCAGTCGTAGAGCTGTCCGGTTGCGTCGATATCGTTCGCCGCCTGAAGCTCAATCTGCATCACGTCTGCGTCCACCAGAGCAAAGATATCTCAGAGCACTGGCAAACGAGGGTGAATCGTCCTGTTTCACGTCCCCGGCGCGCTCCCGGCCGACGGCTTGTTGCCGTCCAACGCCTTCCACCGCGCGCGCAGCGCGTGGGCGGCGGCCTTGGGCTGGCGATCGCGCGTGAACACGCCCTTCTTGTTGCCGCCGACGCGGTGGACGCCGTTGCTGGTCTGGAAGTCGGCGAAATTCCAGACGTGCTCGCCGACGAAGGCGTCGATCCGGTCGAATACGCGATGGTGCGCCTCGAAATAGGCCTGCTGGTATTCCTCGGTCCATGGCTGGTCCCACATTGAGTGCAGTCCTGGCATGGTGTCCGCGCCGTACTCGGTCATCATGACCGGCTTGCGGGAACTTCTCGGCCCAAGCCCGCAGATCGCCCTCCAGGTAGGCCTCGGCCGTGAAGAGGTCCCCTGGCGTGACGTACCAGCCGTAGTACCGGTTGAGGCAAACGACGTCGAACAGGTCGGCGATGCGGTCGTTCGCCGAGGTCGCGAACATCACGACGGCGTAGCAGACCGGTCGGGTCGGGTCGAGCCCGCGGGTGAGCTCGACCAGAGGTTCGAAGTATTCGCGCGCGCCCTCCTCATTCGAGGACGGCTCATTGGCGATGCACCACATGACGACGCTGGGGTGGTTCTTGTCGCGCGCGATCAGCTCTCTGATCGCCTGACAATGCGCCGCGCGGGTCTGGTCGTTGCACGTCTCCTTCGAGAACGTCGGTCGGTGCGGCCGGCCGGCGATGCCTCCTTCGACGGCCATGTTGAGTCCGACCGCCGCCGTCTCGTCGATGACGACGATGCCGTGCCGGTCGGCGAACTCCATCACCTCCTCGGCGTACGGATAGTGAGACGTGCGGAAGGAGTTGGCGCCAATCCACTCCATGAGCTGGAAGTCGTGAACCAGATAGGCGTCGTCGTGGCCTTTGCCCCGGACGGCCGTGTCCTCGTGCTTGCCGAAGCCGGTGAAGTAGAAGGGAACACCGTTGATGAGGAACTGTGTGCCGCGGACTTCGACGGTCCGAACGCCGAACGGCTGCGTATAGGTGTCGACGACCTCGTCTCCCTCAAGCACCTCGGCAACGAGGTCGTAGAGGTATGCCGCACCGGGCTGCCACAACGTCACGTCGTCGACGCGCACAACACCGTTCGCGCCGTCCGCCGCGGCGACTTCGGTGCCCGTGTCGTCGAGCACACGCACGCGTACCGACGCGGACTCACTCGATTCACTCGTCTCTACCGAGTACTCGACAGTCCCAGCAGCCCCGTCCAGACCGGTCACGATTGTGATGTCCTCGACGTGAACGGCCGGAACGCTGTACAGCCACACCGAGCGTGCCAGGCCCGCGTAGTTGTAGAAGTCGTGGAGGTACTTCTGCTGTCGCCGGCCGTCGGCCGCCACAGTGATCGAGCCCGGCGGGATCGTGATGTTCGTCAGCTCGTTGTCGACGCCGACGGTGAGCCGGAACTCCCGACCGGCCCGGACCTGCTCGGTGATGTCCGCTTCGAACGGCGTGTAACCCCCGACGTGCTCGGCGACGAGGACGTCGTCGACGTACACCTTCCCGTGGTGGGTGGCTGCGTCGAAGCGGAGGATCACGCGCTCGTCCGCCCAGCCGCGCGGCACACGCACCATGCGCTGGTACCAGGCCCAGCCCACGTGGTCACGGATGGCGCTGTCGGTGAACAGGTCGTTGTAGCTGGCCGGCACTGCGGCCTCAAGTCTCGTGTCGAGCGGTCCCGTCCACGGATCCGCCGCGATGCTTCCCCCGACCGCAAACCGCCAAAGCCCGTCGAGGTTCACCAACTCGCGCGTGGCAGTGGATCGGGGTTTCAGCATGAGGCTTCCTCCTGTTCATGGTTCTGGTTCAGTGCACCGTGCGGGTGCGTCGCAGTGGCGGCCGCGGCCGCCACTGCGGTTCCGTCGAATCGCTCAGGAACTACGCACGACGTAGTGGTTCGTGGACGGGTCGAAGGCGAACAGCCGCTCCGGGATGGCCCCGCTCGGCGTGGTGGCCGTGTAGTTCGCGTCGTCGGTGTAGTCCGGGAGGTGGATCTTGCCGAGAGCCGCTCCGGCCTGCTGGAAGGACTCGTAGTTCAAGTCCTTGCCCGCCTTGTCCGCTATTGCTTTGAACAATGACAAGTACAGGCAGGCCGCGGTGGCCGAGGTCGCCGGGGTGGCAGCGCCCGGCGCGGCGAGCTGCGGATCGGTCAGCTTGCCAGCCAGGCCCGGGACCGCTGCCTGAATGGTGTTCATGCAGTCCAGGTTCGCCGGGTCGCTGAAGCTGGTCGCCGGGTCGGTCGCCAGGGCGTTCGCGATGGTGGTGAAGTCGTGCTTGCCGTTGCTCGTGACGTAGGACTCAGCGTCGGCCGCCGAGGTGTACATCAGCTGCGGCCGGTAGGAGATGTGCTCCTCGAAGGCCGTGTATCCGCCACCCGCTCCTCCGACGATGAGGACGGTGTCGGCGCCTGCCGACTGGAACTTCTGGGCGGCGATCCCCATCTGCGTTCCCATGGCGGTGGCGTCGCTCGGTTGGGCCGTGATGACGGCCGTGGCGACCGGGGTGATGCCCTTGGCCTTCAGCTCGGGGATCGCCGAGCCCTCCATCGAGGCCTGGTCCGCCTGGATTGCGATGACCGCGACCTTCTTGCCAGTGAGTTTTCCGGCGGCGGACAGCGTGTCGACCGCCGCGACGGCGGCGTCGCCACCCTGGCTGGTGCTGAACCACGGGGCCTGGGCCAGAGCGAGGCTGGCCGCGGTCTCGTCACCGCCGATGACCGCGGTCTTGTGCGTCTGTGCGTAGCACAGCGGCTGGTCGGGGTTGGTGAAGGTGCCGATGACGGCGAAGACCTTGTCGTCGTCGGTGAGCTGGACGCAGGTCTGCGTGGTGTTGGCCGGGGAGACCAGGTCGAGCTTGCCGTACACCGGGACGATCTTGCGGCCGTTGACACCGCCGGCCGCGTTGATCTTGGCGATCATCGCGTTGTAGGAGGCTTGGAAGTCGCCCTGATCGATGTTCACGTACTGCTTGACCGTGCTGAAGTCCGGGTAGACGACACCGATCTTGATGGAGTCTGCGGTGACGCCGGTCGCAGTCGTGGGGAAGGAGCGGCCGGAGGAAACGGAGGTTCCGGACCCGGACGCGGACGGTGTCGCCGCCTTCTTGGATTGGGTCGAGCAACCGGCCAGCACTATCACCGCGACAGCGGTGACTGCGGCCACCACGCGGCGAAGGGTTTTCTGGGAAGTCATCGCGCTGAGTTTCCTGTTCTGAGAGAGGGGACAGGGTTTTGTGCTCGGTGACGATCAGGCGGTTCTGTCGGCTGTCTCGGCGGGGGCCGCGACAGGGCTTGGCGGAGGCGGAACGGTGCCGCTCCGGGTGATGGCGCGCTCGTCGATACCGAGGTAGCTGGCGACGACACGCGGATCGTGACGTACAGTCGCCGGCTCGCCCGCGGCGATGATCCGGCCGGTCTCAAGGCAGTACACGCGATCGCTGATGCCCATGATCAACGGCATGTCGTGCTCGATGATGAGCATCGAAGCGCCCATCTCGCGGCGGACCTCGCGGATGAGCGGACCGAACGCCTCGGTCTCCCGTTGAGCGACGCCCGCGGTGGGTTCGTCCAGACACAGGACACGCGCGTCCAGTGCCAACAGGCCGGCCAGTTCGACGATCCGCCGCGTGCCGGTCGACAACTCGCCGATGAACGCGTCGGCGTAGCGGCCCAGCCCCAGGAAGTCTATGAGGTCGTGGGCGTCGGCGCGTTTTGCCCGTTCGCCGCGGATCGACTTCGGCAAGAGCAGCGCCGTGGACAGCAGCCCGCTGCGGCCCCTCGCCTCCAGTGCGATCTGGACGGTCTCCGAGACGGTCAGCTCCGGGAACAACGTCGCGGCCTGGAAGGTTCGGCCGAGCCCGAGAGCCGCTCGTTTGTGCGGTGCCAGGCCGCTGACGTCGCGGCCGAGCAGATCGACGCGGCCGGCCGCGGGGAGGAACCCGCCGATGGCGTTCATCAGCGTCGACTTCCCGGCTCCGTTGGTGCCGATCAGGCCGACGATCTCATCGGCGTGCACCTCGATCGACACTCCGTCGACCGCCGTGACACCGCCGAAGCGCACCCGGATCTCCGAGGTGGCCAGCACGGGCCGGCCGGCCGGAAGCGGAGCGCGCGTCCTCATGGTGAGCGATACCGGAGGATCGAGAGTGGTCTTGGCAGGAGCCGGAGGCATCCGTTTGTCGACCCAAGCGAGCAGCCCGTCGCGCGCGCTGTAGCCGACCTGCACGAGGCCGCCCGGGAAGTACAACAGCAGAACGAGGAGACCGAGGCTCGACGACAGCAGTGGCACAATCGGGTTTCCCGGGAAGAACGCGGGCAGCCCTACCACCCACAGTGCCCCGAGCACCGGTCCCGTCGTCGAACCCAGGCCGCCGATGACCACGATCGATACCAGCGACAACGAGTCGGCCGACAGGAAGTAGTGGTCGGTCGGGACCGACTGCAGGGCCGCGGCCAACAGCGCTCCGCCTGTCCCGGCGATCCCGCCGCCCAGGGCGAAGGCACGCAGCTTCGTGCGTGCGGCGGCGACCGTGTAGGCGGCGGCGGTAGACGGATTGTCCCGCACGCCGATCGTCGTACGTCCGATACCGGTGCGCCGCAGCCGCCCTGCCAGCATGAGCACGACGACGAGTACGACCAGGACGACGTAGTAGTACGCGCGCTGCGAGGTGACATCGATCCCGAACACTGTGCTGCGCGGGAAGGACGCCGTGCCGGACCCCGGTGAGTCCATGAAGATCGGACGCGCATAGAGATACTGCTCGCACGCGATCCCGAACGCGAACGTCGTCGCGGCAAGCAACAGTCCGCGCACTCGCAACGCGCCGATACCCAACAACGCCGCAAGCGCCGAGGTGAGCAGCGCAGCGATGGCCACGGCTGCGGGAAACGGCAGCGCGTGGATGGTGAGGATGCTGTTTCCCAGGTCGACCTGAGCTCCCCGGACCAGTGCGGCGGCGGTCAGAGCACCGAGGCCTGCGAAAGCCATCTGCCCGAGCGACAGCTGTCCCGCCCAGCCGGTAAGGATCGTGACGGAGACCGCGCAGATCGCGTAGCACAGGATGACCGTGTAGAGCAGGTGCCGTGACGGCAGGCTGACCACCAGCGGCACGATGACCGCCACGACCCCCAACAGAAGGAGTGTCAGGCGCTCGATGTTGCGTACCCACCAGATCTCGCGCAGCCGCTCGGGCACCGGCCGCACCTTCGGGGCGAAGGAGAACGCGCCGGTGTCGGCACGCTGGCTCCGGCTGACGATGTACACCGCCACGAGCACCAGGACGAACACCAGAGCATCAGTGAGCCCGGCGTTGTCCAGCCAGTTGAACTGGACCACCGCCTGCAACAGGCCCAGACCCACGCCGGCAGCCATGGCGACGCGGAAGGAGACCATGCGCGCGATCACCGCTGCGGCGAGCGCCCGGGCCAGCGTGGTCGGGCCCAGGGTCGCCAGGTCGGTCACAGACCGGTTCTCGCCGGAGATGAGGATCAGGCACAGCGAGGAGACCAGGCCGGCGATCGACCACACCGCCGCCGAGACCGCCTTGGGGCTGATCCCCTGCAGCCGGGCCAGCTCGGGGTTGTCGGCTGCGGCCTTCACCGTCGTGCCCAACAGGGTGTGGTTCAGGAACCAGGACAGCCCCAGGGCGGTCGCCGGAACGACGACGAGAACGGCGATCTGGGTGCCGCTGATCTGCAGCCGGCTGGTCGGATGCCAGACCGCGCCGGAGACCGTCGGGTAGTAGAGGGTCTCGTCATGGATCTTCGGCAGGGAGCTGACGACGGCCAGGGCCAGTTGCGCCACACCGATCGTCGCGACGAGGACGATCACGCGCGGGGCGTAGAACAGGCGGCGGATGACCACGCGGTCCACGAGCAGACCGAACAGCGTGCCGGCCAGGAGTGCGATCGGCAGCGCGATCCAGAACGGGGTATGGAAGTCCAGGACGAGGTCGGCGAAAAGGCCTGAGCCGATCAGGCCCATGTTCGCGACCGCGAAGTTGATGACCTTGGTGGCCCGGTGGACCAGCACGATGCCCATGCCGAGCAGGCCGATGATCAGGCCGTCCACGACGCCGTCGAGGAGCAGTTGCGGGGTGAAGAGCGTCATCGTCTCAGCCGCCGTCCCGGCCGAGGAACACCGCGCGCGCCAGGTCGTCGCGCTCGGCGAGTTCGCGGGCCGACCCGGTGAAGCGGACCTGGCCCTTCTCCAAGAAGACGGCACGGTCGGCCAGGGCGAGGGCGATGTTCAGCGACTGTTCGACGATGATCATCGTCAGACCGTCGGCCTTGAGCCGCTCGATCACCTCCAGCAGGTCACCGACGACGACCGGGGCCAGGCCCAGGGAGAGTTCGTCGATGAGCAGGACTTCGGGCTCGTGCAGCAGCACCATCGCCAGGGCCAGCAACTGCTGCTGGCCGCCGGACAGCGATCCGGCGAGCTGGTCTTGGCGCCCGGCCAGATCAGGGAACAGATCCAGGACGTAGGCGAATCTCTTCTCCCGGGCCGCGGGGTCTTTGCGCAGGACGAACGCGGCCATCTGCAGGTTGTCGCGGACAGACAGGGCCGGGAAGACCCCTTTGCCGCCGGGCAGCAGGTGGATGCCATAGCGCCCGCGCTTCTCGGGAGCGACGTAGGTCATCGTGCGCCCGTTGAGCCGGATCACGCCGCGCGAGGGCGTGCCCAGACCGCAGATCACCTTGAGGATCGTCGATTTGCCCGCGCCGTTGGTGCCGAGCAGCGCCAGCACTTCGCCCCGATGGACTTCGAAGGCGACGTCGAAGAGCACCTGCACGTGGCCGTATTCGAAGTCGACGTCCCGGACCTGCAGGACCGGGACGTCGCCGGGGTCCTGGAGCCGGCGGTCGCGCTCTTCGAGCTCCTCGCGCAGTTCGGCGACGATGAGCGAGAGGTCGTTCTTGATGAACGTGGAGCTGCGGACCACCAGCAGGCCGCCGAGCAGCCCGGACGGCACGCCGACCACCAGGGTCGCGACGCGCGGGTCGTAGGCGTTGCTGATCAGCGAGGCCAACAGCGCTCCGCCGGTGGCACCGATGAAGAAGATGTAGATGGAGCCCAGCGCCGTGCCCATCCCGCGCAGACGGTAGGGCGTGATGGACTGGAGCACCGGGCTGATCATCGTGAACGCGGCGGTCTGCAGAAGCAGGACAGGGATGCCGACCAGAGTGAAGCTCAGCGCGGTCGGCATGAACCACTGGACCGGCCCCAGAAGCGCGGCTGGAATGATCAGCAGTCCCACGAGCGTCAGCGCGCGGGACGGATCACGCCGATAGAGCCGGTCGTAGCGGGGACCGAGGAACGGCAGGACGGCGAGGACGCCCAGCCCTCCGATGGTCCCCAGCACACCGCGCTGCAACGCGCCGGCGTGGTAGTGCTGGTCGAGCCACAGGTTCGTCAGGACCGCACCGGTGAACAGTGAGAATCCGATGGCCGAGAAGGCCACGATGGTCGACTTGAGAGTCCGGATCCGCAGCAGCCGGGCGAACGCCGCCTCGACGGAGATCGGCATCGGCTCCTTGTCCACGACGACTTCGCCGAGGACGGAGGTCATCTCCTGCTGGCCCCTCCGGGGCTCGGGCAGGCGCAAGGCCAGGACCGCCACGACCGCAGCCGGAAGACCCAGGATGAGGAAGGGCACGCGCCATCCGTTCGACCCGCCGGCCCATGCCGCGAGACCCCCGACGGCCAGTGGACTCAGCGCACCGACGATGCTGCCGGCCATCCCCGAGATCGCAGCCAACCTTCCGCGTATCCCTATCGGATAGGCGTCGGCGACCATCGACCCGTGCACCGGCAGTGTGCTGGCTTTGGCGACACCCACGCCGAACCGGGCCAGGAACAGCAGGAACACGTTGGCCGCCAGCCCGGAGGCGACAACCATGGAGGAGAACACCAGCCCCGCGATCCCGGCGACACGGCCACGCCGGAACCGGTCGGCCAGCCAGCCCATGGGCAGCGCCCCGAGCACGAGGAAGGCCCCTGAGGCGGCGGATATGAACACGATGACACCGTTGCTGACGTGGAACGCCCGCCGAATATCCGGAGCCAGGACGCCCAGCGTCGCGCTCTCCAGATTGTCGAAGGCGGCGAGCACCGTCAGAGTCAGGAACGTCGCCAGCCCGCCGGCCGCCAGCCCTTGACGCAGCGAAACGGTCTCGCCGCCGACACCTGGCAGCAGTTCGTCGGCGAACAGCGCCTCACGCCGCCCGTCGGCCTGGCGCGCCCGGCGCTCGGCCTCGGCCTCGATCAGCCTGGCGGCCAGGCCCGCGGCGTCTGCCTGAGGCTCGACGGTCTCCCGTGAAGCGATCACGGAGCCCACCGCCCGGGCGGGCTGTGAAGCGATTGCATGGAGCTCTCCTCGGTGCGAATGGAGGGAATTCGATCACTGATGGAAACGACTCGACACGAGAGCGCAATGGCGCACGGGGATCGCGGGATGCCGTCCGAGCAGCTCGGACGTGTCCCGAATGGTTCAAGTAATGCGCATTGCCAATACGCATTGCCAATGCGCATTAGTAAAGGGCAGGACCAGAACCCTGGCAAGTCACAGGTTCGTAACGAGCGCGTTACCGAGCGATGGGACGTTGTTGATCACCCGGACGCCCCGCCGCTGTCGCCGACGGCAGATACATTCCATACGCCCGAGCAAACCGACCTCCAGGAGCAAACCTCATGACATCTGTGACGACTCCGGCGACCGGGCCTGGCGCGTGGGACGCCGCACTCGACGACGCCTTCCGACTACTGCTCGGAGGGAGGCCTGATGAGGACCCTGATGCCGTATACGGCGTCTACTACGCCGATGACGGCATCGACGAGTTCTTGTTCCCCAGCGTCTGGGCCACACCCGAGGCGTTGACCGACCACGAGCCCGGGGAGCTGCTGTTTCCGGGCGCGGACGGGTACCCGTTCTCTCCCGCGAAGTGGCGGTTCGACTTCCGCGAGTCGCTGTTCCGCTTCGACGCCGAGCTCCTCGACCTGACAGGGGCGTGGGGCGAGGGTGGACACAAGGGCCCGCGGCCCTTCCGCGGCGACTTCGCCGCCGATGTACGGGCCGTCGCGATCGACGGTGCCGACCGGGTACTCGTGCGCGGTGCGGACCTGGGACCGTTGCTCGCCCGCCACGGCGTCGACCTGGCCCACGAGAGTGCCGAGCAGCTCAACGGCTGGCTGACCGTGGTGTTGCGAGTAGCCACCGACGGCACCCTCGCCCATGCGATGCGGACCGCGACCTTCACCGACCGGGGCCCCGACGACCTGGCGCCCTTCGGCGACGAGGGCTACTTCGACGCCGCCGAGCAACGGTGGGAGGAGACACTGAGCGCGGTCCCGCTGCCCGCTCTGCGCGACCACCTGCGCATGCTCTGCCTTGATCAGGACGACGCCCGCGCCAGCGGCGCCTACTACTGCGGTGCCGAGGCATGGCCCTTCAGCACCGACATCCTGGACGAGATCGGCTGCTCGCTGATCGCCGGCTGGGAGTTCGGCGAATCGCAGGCCGGCACCGCCGTCGTGCGACTGCCGGACAGCCCGGTCAGGTCGAAGCCCGCTGAATGACCTTCGGCGGAACCACCGGAGGAAGCGCGGCTTGGTCGAGTTGGAGGCCTGACAGGCTGGCCACAACGGCTTCGGCGCGGCGGCGACCTACCGCATGGAGATCGAAAGCGATGGTGGTCAGCGCCGGAATCGCCAGCCGGGCGGTGGGGATGTCGTCGGACCCGATGACAGCGAAGTCGGCGGGCGCGGTCAGGCCGTTGTCGTGCATACCCGCGAGGATCGCGATCGCGGTCTCGTCGTTGAAGGCACAGACGCCGGTGACCGATTGCGCGGCCCACTGAGTCACGGCCTGAGCCGCGTCGACGAGGTCCAGGCTGGTGGTCAGAACCATCGGTGGTTCGATACCGGCCGCGGCGCACGCATCCCTTACGCCCTGCAGCCGCTCCTCGGCCATCGGACGGAGGCCGGGGTGTGCTGGCATGGCATAGCCGAGGTACCGGTGTCCGCGGGCAAGGAGGTGCTCGGCCTGCAACCGGCCGATCGGCTGCATGGAATGGAGATCATCCGATTGAAGAGGCAGGACGACGTCGGCACCGATCCGGTGCAGCGCCTGAACCGTCTCGGGGTCGAACGACTCGAATCCGATGACCGCGGAGGCGTTGACGGCGGCACACACGTCGGGCAGCGGTCGTCCATGAGCTCCCGAGAGATGGGTGACCAGCGTCAGACCACGGGCGGCGAGCGCGGCGGCGAGTTCCTCGACGAAGCGGCTGATGCCCGCGCCGATCGGCAGGTCGGGGACGGACAGGAGCACGACATCACTGCGGCCGGCCGCCAGCGCACGCGCCGAACCGTGAGGCCGGTAGTCCAGGCGCTCGGCGGCCTCCAGGACACGCTGGCGGGTCTCCTCGGAGATCCGCTGACCAGGCCGGTCGTTCAGGACGAAGCTGACCGTGGTCTGGGAGACGCCCGCGGCCCGCGCGACGTCTGTGCTGGTGGCTCGTTTGCCAGGTCGTGACATGGGCCCTCGTTCCCGGGATCGGCCGTTTCCGGCGGCCAGTGCCTATGGTAAAGCCTGCGATTTAATGCGCATTACCTGACTTCCACCGATACCGTGTGACCGTTAACACTACCGACGAGTACTATTCAGCCCTCTGATCCGCTCCGTGACGTGTTCGACTCTTAACGTTCCGTACCGGCGGCTCGCCCCCGAAGCCGCTCCCCGCAACGGAATGGACGACAAGAATGAGGAAGATCCGCACCGTCGCCGCGACGCTGACCGTCGGCGTCATCCCGCTCGGCATCACCGTGGCCGGCACCGCCCCGGCCGCGCACTCCGCCGCCGCGACGTCCGGCACGTTCTCGCTGCTGAACTACAACGTGGCCGGGCTGCCGGTGGTGCACGAGCCGCCGACGAAGCTGTCGATGGAGGACGCCGCCACCCAGATCGGGCAGCGGATCCAGCCCTACGACGTGGTCAACATGCAGGAGGACTTCAACTACCACGCGTACATCTACGCCGGCGACAACCACGCCAACCGCACCCCGACCAGCGGCCCGGCCGGGTTCGGCGACGGCTTGAACACGGTGTCAGACGACTCGTTCAGCGAGTTCAGCCGGACCAAGTGGTCCAGCTGCCACGCCGACAACGGCGACTGTCTCACGCCCAAGGGCTTCTCGGTGATGCGGCTGCAGCTGGCGCCCGGCGTTTATGTGGACTACTACAACCTGCACACCAACGCTGGGACCAGCAGCGGCGACGAGACCGCTCGGCAGAACGAGTGGCAGCAGCTGACCGCGTTCATGCAGGCGAACTCGGCGGGTGACGCGGTGATCGTGGCCGGCGACACCAACAGCCGTTACACCCGCGGCGATGACCAGTTGGCGAATTTCGTCGCGGCCAACGGCCTCACCGACTCTTGGGTGCAGTTGGAGCAGGGCGGCATCGCCCCGCCGGCCGGTGCGCCGCCGCTGATGTGCGACGAGACCGCGATCACGAACACCTGCGAGGTCACCAACAAGACCTTCTACCGCAGCAGCAAGCAGATCACCCTGAACGCCACCGCGTACAACAACGAGCACGCCAAGTTCCTGGACTCTACCGGCGCGATGCTGTCGGACATGGACCCCATCCTCACCGACTTCAGCTGGTCGCAAAACTCTGACTACCAGCAGAGCGACCTGTTCGGCGGCAACGGCGGCACCCCGTTCAACGACGGCGCTGCCATCCCGGCCGGCGTCGGCACCACCACGGTCACGCTCAGCGCCGGCAGCCGCGTCGACCAGGTCGGGCTCACCCTGGCCAACGGCACGTCGTTCACCCACGGCGGCACCGGCGGTACCCCGGCGTCGCTGACACTGAACAGCGGCGAGCACATCGCGTCGGTCGAACTGTGCGAAGGCCAGTACAACGGCGACAACCGGCTGTTCTACACCAAGTACACGACGGACCAGGGCCGCACCCTGGCTGGCGGAACTGTGACGTCGGACTGCACTACCTACGCCACCCCGAGTGGCTGGCAGCTGGCCGGCTTCTACGGCCGCTCCGGCACCGAGGTCGACAAGCTCGGGCTGGTCTACACCCGCCTGAGCTGACCACGCGACACGCACGTGAAGCGTTCTCGATGACGTCGGAATAGCGCCGTCATGCATGCCCATGGACGGGGCATGCATGACGGCCTCAGCTGTGGTGCGCGCTCTCGAAGAACGCGTACGAGCCGCCTACGGATCCGCGAGTCTTCGCCTGGTACATCGCGCTGTCGGCCTCCCTGAGGAACGTCTCGGGATCCTTGTCGGCGTCCGAGGTCACTGAAATCCCGATACTCGCGCTGATGTCGATGGTCTTGCCTACCTTGTCGAAGGGCTCTCTCACCGCAGCCAGAATCCGCTCGGCCAACAAGGCGACATCCTCGTCGGCTTGGATCCCCTCACACAGGATGACGAACTCGTCGCCGCCGAAACGCGCGACCAGGTCGCCGCGCCGCGCCGCCCGCCGCAACCTGCTGGCGACCGCGATGAGGAGGCTGTCTCCAGCAACGTGGCCGAAAGCATCGTTGACCGCCTTGAACCTGTCGACGTCGATGAAAAGGGCCGCGACCCTGCCCCCGCCCTCCCCCAGCACCGCGAGCGCACGCCTGATCCCGTCGAGAAGCAACTTGCGGTTGGCCAGGCGTGTGAGCGGGTCGTGCACCGCTTCGTCGGCCAGCACGTCCTCGATACGCTTGCGGTCCGTGTAGTCGTGGCTCAGCGCCAGGATGCTGCGCACGCTTCCGTCCTTACCGACTTCCGGCACCAGCTTGACGTGCAAGTACCGGAGGGTGCCGGCGACCATGACCGTGTACTCGGCGTCAGCGCCGTGGGCGCTTGCCAGCACGCCCGACAAGACCCGCTCCCACTCCTCCACGAAGTCGTCAGGGTGGCCGAGCTCCCGGTTGGTGTGGCCCAGAATCGCCTCGGCCGGCACCCCGAAGATCGCTTCGGCCGCCGGGTTCACATAGGTGAAGCGCAGGTCCCGATCGTAACGCGCCATGGGCTCCGGGCTTATGTCGAGAATCGTCTTGAACTCCAGACCAAGGCGGTCGAGTTCGTCCGACTGGTCCTGCAGCCGAGCCTCGATCTCCTGGCGGGCTGTGACGTCGCGACTGATCCCGAACGTGCCGATGATCCGGCCGTCCAGATCGCGCAGCGGCTGCTTGGTGGAGCTGACCACTCGTCTGACGTCGGAGGGCAGAACGGCGTACTCATGGACGTCAGCCTGCAGCCGCCCGGTGCGGATGATCTCTTGTTCGGCGGCATAGGCGGCCCGCGCATGATCGGCGATGAAGTAGTCGAAGTCGGTCTTGCCGAGCATGGCTGCGGCGTCGGCGGCACCCGTGAACCGAACCTGGCTGGCGCTGACCCTCAGGAATCGGGACTCCAGATCCTTGAAGTAGACCATGTCGGCGCAGGCGGACAGAAGATTGAAGAAGCAGACGGCGTCCAGCTCGGCGTCGCTGAGCGAGGCCAGATCCTTCTGCGCCTCGGCCGAGACTGAGGGCTGTCCATCCTCGTCTGCCACGGAATGAGCGTAATCTTCTTATATCGGCAACGCATCCGCCGCCGACTCGAAACAGCCGGCGGCGGTGCATTCGACTTAAGCGCTGGTGGCGCGTTCTGCTGGGTCGGGTCGCGACTCCCGGTTCCGAAACCGACCGTTGTCAACGGGTGTGTCCCGTGGTGAACCTGCACTGAATGCGCAACGGTCCGCTCTCCCACGTCCGGGAACAGCAACGTTACCGACTCGTTACGGAGCCGCGTCTTGCCTAACCCCGGACACCTGCCGTTAACTAATGCGCATTGGCAATGCGCATTACCACACCGAGGTACAAGCTCACCGCCTCCGCGTGGCTGTCGATCCACTTCTCAGGCGACCTGCCCCGCCTCGACCGACGCGAAGAACGCACGTCGAGGACCCAGCTGCTCCTGACCCCTCCGCTCGACAACGCAGCACCTGTAAGGAACCCTCGCTCCCAGCACAGGAAAGGCCGCCATGTCCGACACGAAGTTGGCTCCGCAACCCACCGAGGAAGGCACCGGATTCGGGCTGCGCCATGCGCTCATCCTGCTCGCCCTCCTGTGGGCGGTCGCGTTGAACCCCATCGTGGGCCTGCTCAGCGGCAACGCGCAGGCTCAGATCGCGATCCACTTCCGCACCACCCAGATCGCCTGGTTCACCCAGGCCGGTGCGCTGGTCGGAGTCTTCATCCTGCCCTTCGTGGTGAAGGCGGCCGGGATGTACGGCAAGAAGCGCACGCTCGTCATCGTCACCGGGCTCGGCCTGATCGGCGACCTGGTCGCCGCCGTGGCCACCGACTACCGCACCCTGCTCATAGGGCGCTCCTTCGCTGGCATCTACGGCGCCGCCGCGGCCGTCGCCTACGCCGCAGCGCGCGACGTCTTCCCCCGCCGCCTGGTCGGGCCGGCGAGCGCGCTGCTCGCGGGCAGCGTCGGGATCGTCGGAGTCGGAGGCCCGTTCCTGTCGGGATGGCTCATCGACACCTGGGGCTTCCGCGGCGCGCTGTGGTTCATGGCGATCTCCACGGCCGTGTGTCTGGCGATCCTGTTGGCCTTCCTCCCCGAGAGCCCGGTCCGCGAGGCGCACGGCCGGATGGACTGGCTCGGCGGGCTGCTGCTCGGCGGCGGGCTCACCGCGATCGTCTACGGCGTCGGCCAGGGTTCGGACTGGGGCTGGACCAGCGGGAAGTTCTTCACCTTCCTCGTCGGCGGCCTGGTGGCACTGGTCGTCTTCGCCGTCGTCGAGACGAAGGTCGCCGACCCCCTGTTCCCGATGGCGCTGCTGGCCCAGAGGAAGATCTGGACGGTCCTGCTCGCCACCGGGGTCGCCGCCGGCGCGCTGTACTCCGTGGGCGTCGTGATGCAGTTGCTGGTGCTCATGCCGAAGATCCCCACCATCTCCGACGGGCTGGGCTGGTCTGCGACGCACAACGCCTTGGTCACCTCTCCGGTGAGCATCCTGGTGATCGGCGCGGCCATCGCGACCGGCATCCTGGCCCGGCGGGTCGACGCGCGGATCCTGCTGGCCGGCGGCGGCATCCTGACGACCATCGGATACGGACTCGGATCCCAGTTCCACCACACCGCGGCCCAGCTCATCGGCTGGGGTGTGCTCAGCGGAACCGGGATGGGCATGGTGGTCTCCAGCGTCCCGATCATGGTCATCGCGGCGGTGAGCGCCCAGGATCAGGCAAAAGGCAACGGCGCACAGGTGATGGTGCAGGGCACCGTGCAGGTCGTCATCTCGCAGCTGGTGTTCGTGCTCATGGCCCGGGGCGGCAAGGTGATGCGGGGCACGCAGTTCTACAGCGACTCCGGCTTCCGTGCGGGATTCCTGCTGGTCACCGCCTGCTGCGCGGTCGGAGTACTGCTCGTACTGCTGATCCCGAAGGTCAAGAAGCTCGACGACGTCGAAGCCGGCCAGGCGGCCTGACACTCCCGGCGATCCTCGTTCTGCCGCGCCGAGTCGGCGCGGCAGAACGAGTTCCAGCAGACGACCGGCTGACCCGGCGCGCACGGCCAGGGCAAGGCCGCAGATCACTTGAGGGACATCACATGATCCGTACTTCTTTCAATGACGACTGGCAGTCCCGGGCTAAGGTGAATCCCTTCGCCGAGCTGGGCGGCCACTCGTTCCCGTTCCAGCCGGTGATCGTGCCCCATGACGCGGTGATCGGGCAGGAGCGGCGAGCGCCGAGCGCCGAATCCGGGATGGACGGCGGCGCGGGCGCCTACTTCCCCGGGGGGACCTTCGAATACCGCAAGACCTTCCACGTCTCGGAGGAGCTTCGCGGCAAGCGGATCCTCATCGAATTCGAGGGCGTCTATCGCGACGCCACCGTGCACATCAATGGCAACTACGCCGGCCAGCGCCCTTACGGCTACTCGCAGTTCTTCATCGACGCCGACCGCTTCCTGCGCTTCGGCCAGGACAACGAGATCCACGTCGAGGCCCGCAGCCACCGGGACTCGCGCTGGTACACCGGCTCGGGCATCTACCGCGACACCTGGATGCTCGTCGGCGGCCTTGTCCGGATCGCGCCGGAGAGCCTGCGCATCACCACCCCGGACGTCGAGGCGCAGCTGGCGGTCGTCCAGGTCGCGACGACGGTCGAGAACGACTCGATCGAGATCCGGACCGTCGACATCCGCACCGAGATCCGCGACTCCTCCGGCGCTGTCGTCTCCACTGATGACTCGCGTGTCTCGGTGCTGCCCGGTAAGCCCGCGACGGTCCGCCAGCGCTTGTACGTGGACGACCCGGCCCTATGGAGCACAGAATCGCCGACGCTCTACACCGCCAGTGTCGCCCTGACGGACGCTGATGGAGAGGTGGACGCGGAGACTGCCACCTTCGGCATTCGATCGCTTCACCTCGACCCGCGCCGGGGTCTTCGGATCAATGGCGAAACGGTCAAGCTTCGTGGCGCGTGCATACACCACGACAACGGCGTTCTTGGTGCGGCGACGTTCTCCCGGGCCGAGGAGCGCCGCGTCCAGCTTCTGAAGGACGCCGGATTCAACGCGATCCGCATGTCGCACCAGCCGATCAGCAAGGCCATGCTGGACGCCTGCGACCGGATCGGGGTGCTCGTGGTGGACGAGGCCTTCGACATGTGGACCTCGGGCAAGAGCGAGTTCGACTACAGCCTCAGCTTCCCCGAATGGTGGGAACGCGACATCGAGGCGATGGTCGCCAAGAACTTCAACCACCCCAGCGTCATCCTGTACTCGATCGGCAACGAGATCCCGGAGGTCGGGTCGCCGTCCGGCGCCGCCCTGGGACGCGAGCTCGCCGAGAAGGTCCGCTCGCTGGACGGCACCCGCTACGTCACCAACGGGATCAACGGGATGCTCGCCGTGATGGCGGACCTGAAGGCGAGGAAGCAGCAGGCTGCCCCGTCCGTCGACGAGGGTGCCGGCATCAACACCCTCATGGCCGATCCGGCCCAGGGCCTGAACGCGATCGGCGCCTCGGAACTGGTCACGCAGCGCACCGCCGAATCGTTCGCCGTGCTGGACGTGGCCGGCATGAACTACATGGAGGCGCGGTACGAGCCGGACCAGGAGCTGTTCCCGAACAGGATCATCCTCGGCACAGAAACGTTCACGACCCACATCGACGGGAACTGGCGCCTGGTCAAGGCGCATGCGCACGTCATCGGCGACTTCGCCTGGACCGGTTGGGACTACCTCGGCGAGGTCGGCATCGGGCGGCCGCAGTACATCACCCCGGACAGTCCGCCGCCCGCCTTCAGCGCACCGTACCCGCACCTGGTGGCCGAGACCGGCGACATCGACATCACCGGCCACCGCCGCCCCGCATCCTTCTACCGTGAGATCGTTTTCGGTCTGCGCGCGCAGCCCTACGTGGCGGTCAAACGGCCGCAGCATCACGGGAAGACGTACGCCGGCACGCCCTGGGCCTGGAGCGACTCGATCGCCAGCTGGACTTGGCCCGACTTCGAGAACTCACCGATCAGTGTCGAGGTGTACAGCGACGCCGATGAGGTAGAGCTCCTGGTCAACGGACGCTCTCTCGGCAGGCGGCCGGTCGGCGAGGACCACCGGTTCCGCACCGAGTTCGACACGGTCTACGAACCGGGCGAGCTCCTGGCCGTCGCCTACCGCGGCGGCGCCGAGTCCGGCCGTTTCGCCCTGCGGTCCGCGACCGGCCCGGTGCAGTTGCGGGCTGAAGCCGACAGGCCCGTCGTCAACGCGACCGGCGGAGACCTCGCCTACATCCCCTTCACCCTCACGGACGCCGCCGGGACCCTTCACCCCGCGGCCGACCGACTGGTGAGCGTCGAGGTGTCAGGAGCCGGCACGTTGATCGCCCTCGGCAGTGCGGTTCCGTCGACGGAGGAGCGCTTCGACGCCAAGGAACGATGGACGTACGAGGGTCGTGCCCTGGCCGTCGTCCGCCCGATCGGCGCCGGTCAGATCCGTCTCACCGCGACCGCCACAGGCTGTGACCCGGTCGAAGTCACCGTCACTGTGCAGTAGGAGAAGAACAGCATGTTGATCTCATCGCAGACGCGGAGAGGCATCTCAGGACTCGTCGCCAAGCTGACGCTGGAACAGAAGATCGCCCAGCTGACCGGCTTCAGCGTGGCGGAGACCTTCGTCCAGCGGGCCGGCGGCGGGCGGGCGCCCACCCCCGATCCGGGTCTTGTTCCAGAGCTGCGCCCGCACGGCGTGGGTCACCTGTCACTGGCCTGGTTCCTCGGGTTCGATGCGGAGAGCCTGCGCAAGGATCTCGCGGCCATCCAGGACGCCGTGCGGGACGTGTCGCCGTTCGGCATCGGCGCGCTCGTCCACAACGAGGGCATCAACGGGTTCCTGCACGTATCGGGTTCTCAGTTCCCCACCGCGTGGGGGCAAGCCGCGACCTGGGACCCGTCGCTGGTCGAACAGGCCGCGGCGGTGACGTCGAAGCACATGCGCCACTCCAGTGTCCAGCTGCTCTTCTCGCCGGTCATGGACATCAACCGCGATCCGCGGTGGGGCCGGGTCCACGAGACCTACGGTGAGGACCCGGAACTGGCGGCCCAGTTCTCGGTCGCGTTCGTCCGCGGCGTCCAGGGCACGGATCAGGAGAACGGCGTCCTCGCGGCCGGCAAACATTTCCTGGGCTACGGTGCCTCAGAGGCCGGCCTCAACACCGCCGTCACCCAGCTCGGCCGGAGGGCACTGACCGACGAGTACGCCGAGCCGTTCCGCCGGGCGATCACCGAAGCGGGCCTCGCGGTCGTCATGAACTCCTACAACGAGATCGACGGCATCCCGGCAGGGGCGAACCGCTGGCTGCTGACCGACTTCCTGCGCGGACAACTCGGCTTCGACGGCCTTGTCGTCAGCGACTACGACGCGGTGAACCTGCTGCGTGTCGCCTACCGCACCGCCGTCACCGAAGGCGATGCCGCGCGACAGGCGCTCACAGCGGGCTTGGATGTCGAGCTGCCCGACGCCGTGAACTTCCCCGCGATCCTGAACGAGATCGAGAGCGGACGGCTGGACGAATACGTCCTGGACATCGCTGTCGCCAGAGTGCTGACCGCGAAGGCCCGAGTCGGGTTGATCCCCGGTTTCAGCCTGGCCCCGACGGCCCTGCGAGCGGACGTGGAACCTCCGCAGTCCGAACCCGCGCTGCCGGATCCCGAGGCTGCCGCCGCGATACGACACTCGATCGCCGAACGCAGCATGGTCCTGCTCGCGAACGACGGCATCCTGCCGCTGACACCCGGCGCGCGCCGCATCGTCCTCGTCGGTCCGGCAGCGGACGAGCTGCGGATCCACTTCGCCGCCTACACCTCGGTCGCCGCAAGGGAGATGCCGATCGGTATGCGGGCCGTCCGGGAAGGCAAGGTCACCGGCGTGGACCCGGCGAACTTCGTGTTCACCGACATCTTCCAGACCCGGATCCCGGAGCTGGAATCCGTCTTCGAAGAAGGCGCCCGGACGATCCACCCCGAAGCGCGCACCGTCCTGGAAGCCGTGCGCGAGTTCGATGCGACGATCGACTTCGCACCGTTCGGCCGGTTCGACATCAACAGCGGCGAGGCCTTGGACACAGCAGCGCTTCACCGAGCCGTCGACGGCGCCGACCTCGTCGTCGCCGTCGTCGGAGAACGTACCGGGTGGGTGGGCACCAACACGGCCGGAGAAGGCCAGTCGACAGCCTCGCCGGTGCTCCCGGGAGACCAGGAAGAACTTCTCGCGTCGCTCGCCGCGGCCGGGAAGCCGTTGGTGACCGTGGTCGTCTCCGGCCGCCCGCTGCTGCTCGAACCAGTGGCACAGGTTTCCAACGCCGTCCTGCTCGCCCCGCTCCTGGGCGAAGAAGGCGGCTCGGCCATCGCCTCGGCGATCTTCGGAGCGGTCAATCCGAGTGGCAAGCTGCCCAGCACCTTCCCCCGGCACCTCGGACAGTTGCCCATCTACCACGGGCATCACCACGGGAGCGGGTACGGCCACCCGACCGGGACCCGCCACGGCTATGGCGACCTCAAGCAGCAGGGCCCGCTGTACCCGTTCGGCCACGGCCTGTCCTACACGTCGTTCAGCCTCGCCCTCGACGAACAGGACGGCCCGGCCGTGGAGCTGGTCGAGGGGATGATGCTAGCGCGCGTCCGCGTGTCGAACACGGGCGAAGCCGACGGCGAGACCGTAGTGCAGCTCTACGCGCGTGATCAGGCCGCCTCGGTCGTCCGCCCGGTCCGACAGCTGATCCAGTTCCAGCGGATCGCCCTGGCCGCCGGCGAAAGCCGCCGACTCATCCTGGAAGCCCCCGTCCGACGGCTCCACTACACGATGCCCGACGGCCGCCGCGGCATCGAGGCGGGCGCCATCACGGTGCTCGCCGGATTCAGCAGCGATGACATCCGGTGCGACGCGTCGATCGTTGTCGACGCCGAAACATCCTGACCCAGCCCTCCAGCACGAAGGATCTCAAGAATGACTCGACTGGCACCCGGCTTTCTCTGGGGAGCGGCGACCGCACCGCACCAGGTGGAGGGCAACAACGTCAACAGCGACTGGTGGCAGCGCGAACTGCGCACTCCCGGTATGGAGCTCAGCGGCGATGCCGTGGACAGCTACCACCGCTACGCCGAGGACATGCGGTTGCTCGCCGACGCCGGGCTCACCAGCTACCGGTTCGGGATCGAGTGGGCCCGCGTCGAGCCGGCGCCCGGCCAGTTCTCCCGCGCAGCGCTCGCCCACTACCGGCGGATGATCGACACCGCCCTCGGCTTCGGACTCACCCCGGTCGTCACCTTGCACCACTTCACCGCGCCGCGGTGGTTCGCCGAGGATCTGGGCTGGCTCGGCCCGAAGGCGATCGAGCGCTTCCAGGCCTACGTGCGGTACGCCAGCGGCATCCTCGGCGACGTCGAGTGGGTCTGCACCATGAACGAGCCGAACATGCTGGCCATCATGGTGTGGATGAGCGACCCGGTGCGGTCGGCCGCGGCGAGGAAGCTGCTCACACCGACCGTCGCGGACCCTCTGCACCCGATCCTGCCGGACCCGGAACCCGAGGTGGGGCTGCGGCTGGTCGAGGCGCACCACGCCGCACGTGAAGTCCTCAAGGACGAGACTGACGCCAAGGTCGGGTGGACGATCGCGAATCAGGCCCTGACAGCCACCCCCGGGAACGAGGCCAAGCTCCGCGAGCTGCGGTTCATCAAGGAGGACCTGTACCTGGAAGGGGCACGCGGCGACGACTTCGTCGGGGTCCAGTCCTACTCCAGCCAGGCCGTCGACGAGAACGGCGTCGTTCCGCATCCGGACGCCCCCGACAACACTCTCACCGGCGCCGCATACCGTCCGGACGCGCTGGGAATCGCGCTGCGCCACACCTGGGAGACGACAGGCGGCGTCCCGATCGTGGTCACCGAGAACGGGATCGCCACTGCCGACGACACCCAGCGCATCGCGTACACGTCCGAGGCCCTGCGGCACCTGTTCGCGGCCGTCGACGACGGTATCGACGTGCGCGGCTATGTGCATTGGAGCGCGCTCGACAACTTCGAGTGGGGCCACTGGAAGCCGACGTTCGGGCTCATCGCGGTCGACCGGGAGACCTTCGAGCGCAAGCCGAAGCCCAGCCTGGCGTGGCTCGGCGAGGTCGCCCGGCGTGGCGGCCTGGAGGCGAGCGCCGAATCCGGCGACAAGTCGGCGTCGGTGTCCGCATGAGCCGTGTTCCGATCCTGCCCGGGTTCCACCCCGATCCCTCGATCTGCCGGGTCGGGCAGGACTACTACCTCGTCAACTCATCATTCGAGTACGCCCCCGGTGTGCCGATCTTCCACAGCCGCGATCTGCTCCGATGGGAGCAGATCGGCAACGTGCTCGATCGCGATGACCAGCTCGTGCTGCCGCCACGGTGGGACAGCGGCGGGATCTTCGCCCCCACGCTGCGGTATCACGGCGGGCGGTTCTGGATGATCACGACGAACGTCGCGGAGTTCCGTCGAGGGCATCTCATCGTGACCGCCGAGGATCCGGCCGGGCCGTGGAGCACCCCGGTGTACACCACCGGAGCGCACGGTATCGATCCCGACCTGACCTGGGACGAAGACGGCGCCTGCTATCTCACCTGGGCCTCGAGCCTGTCGGAGCATCCGATCTCGCAGGCGCGGATCGATCCGGCCTCGGGTGCGCTGGTGTCCGAGCCGAAGCCCTTGTGGAGCGGATCAGGTATGGCTCACCCCGAAGGCCCACACTTGTACCACCGGAATTCCTGGTGGTACCTGCTGCTCGCCGAGGGTGGCACCGAGCGGGGACACGCGGTCACGGTCGCTCGCTCACGATCGATCACCGGACCCTTCGAGGGAAACCCGGCCAACCCGATCCTCACGCACCGCAGCTCGGAGCACCCCGTTCAGAACACCGGCCACGCCGACCTCGTCGAACTGCCGAACGGCGAGTGGGCCGCGGTCCATCTGGGAGTACGGCCGCGTGGCACGACACCCGGGTTCCATGTGAACGGTCGTGAGTCGTTCCTCACCGCCATCCGCTGGGAGGACGACTGGCCGGTGTTCGACGAGGACCACTTCGAGGTGCCCGAGACCGACACGGCATTCGATGACGACTTCACCGCCGCCGTTCTGCACCCGCGGTGGATCTCCCCCGGCATCCACCCCGCGCAGTTCGTCGCTCCCGCCGACGGTGGCGGCATAGCCCTGACCGCCGCCGAAACGCCCGCCGACGCACGCCGCCTTCTCGGGGTCCGCACCAGGGACGTCGAATGGCAGGCCAGCGCGGTCGTCGACAGCGCCGACACGCGTCTCGTCCTGCGCCTCGACGACGCGCACTGGACCGGCATCGAGGTGCGGGAATCCTCGCTCGTCGCGCGCGTCGTCATCGGCGGGCTGGACCACGTTCTCGCCGAAGCGCCCCGGGGCACGGACGGCCCAGTCACGTTGTGCATCCGCGCCGTCGAACCGGCACAGGACCCCCGGCTCCCGGCCGGGCCCGACCGGATCGAACTCGGGCAGTGGGAGGACGGGGACTTCAAGCTGTTGGCGCAGGTCGACGGACGGTACTTCTCGACGGAGGTCGCCGGCGGCTTCACCGGCCGCGTCGTCGGCGTCGAGTCCCTGGCCGGCGTACGAGTGCTCAGACGCTTCTCCTACCACGCCGCCGATATCAAGTAGCAGAGGATTGACACCATGGCTGACTCGTTGAACAGGCCCGAACTCGACCCCGAGAGCGCGGCACCCTGGCTGGCATTCCCCGGCAACGTCCTGGACAGGACGCCGACCGGCTTGAGCATGGAGACGCTGTCGCGAGCCCGTTCCTATGGGCCGCCCGGTCGTGAAACGCTGCTCGCCGGACGGCAGATCACGGACAAGGACGTCGAGATCCCGACCCCGAACGGACAGCTGACGCTGGCGGTTTTCACGCCGGAAGAGCAGGTCCCGAACGCACCCGGCATCTACTGGATCCACGGCGCCGGCTTGGTCGCCGGCGACCGCTACGGCGCGGGGGACGCGCTGGATCTCGCTCAGTCTCCGGGAGCGGTCGTCGTCTCGCCGGAGTACCGCCTGGCCCCCGAGCACCCGTCGCCGGCTCAACTGGACGACTGCGTCGCCGGCCTGCTGTGGTTCGCCGACCACGCGGACGAGCTCGGCGTCGACCCCACACGCCTGATCCTCGCGGGCGGGAGCGCGGGAGCCGGCCTCGCGGCGGCCGCCGCGCTGCGGCTCCGTGACGAAGGCGGCCCGGTGATCAGCGGGTTGATTCTTCTGAGCCCGATGCTCGACGACCGTATGACCAGCGTGTCCTCGCAACAGTTCACCTACGGCGTCCCGTGGACGCGGATGAGCAACGAATTCGGCTGGCACTCCGCGCTCGGCGACCGCGTCGGAACGGACAGCGTCTCGATCTACGAGGCGCCCGGCCGCGCCCAGGAACTGACAGGCCTGCCGCCCACCTTCATCGACGTCGGAAGCGCCGACCTGTTCCGCGACGAAGCCGTCGCCTTCGCCTCCACGATCTGGGCCGGCGGCGGGAATGCCGAACTCCACGTCTGGCCCGGCGGCTACCACGGGTTCGAGCAGATGGCGCCCGCCTCAGCCCTCGCCGTCAAGGCCGTCGCAGCGCGCAAGCAATGGCTTGACCAGCTCCTCGCGGACACCAAGCACTAGCAAGGAATCGGCACCATGCACCACTCAGCTTTTGGCGGAACACGCGGAAACGAGATGCCGGGAAGGATGGGCATCGAGCCTGCGACACTGTCGCGGGCTCTCAGAGATCTAGCCCGAAGCCAGGAAGCCAGAACGGGTGCGCTCGGGTCCGGAGTCGACGGGCAGCGCTTGCCGGTCGACGTCTGGCGGTTCGAGACGACAGAACAAACGCGAACCCACCTCCAAGGCTGGTGACCGGGATCCGATTCGAGCGGTGCGGTCTCGCCCCGCTCCTCGGAAGCCCTGAGCCACGTCTCATCGATCCGTTGCGGAAGTGTGTCTTGCCGCCTCCGGCATGGCTGATGTTCACTGATAATGCGCATTAACAATGCGCATTACCATGCCGGAGTCAGCTTTGACGTCGGACGGCGTCCCGCTCCCCGGCACGATCCAAAAGGAACCTCTGTGCACAAGGACATAGACGTCTCGGCCGTCCTGGCGGCCCTGACCCTGGATGAGAAGGCGGCACTGCTCTCGGGCCAGGCGGCATGGGAATCGGCCGCCGTCGAGCGCCTCGGGATTCCCTCGATCACGCTGACCGACGGCCCGCACGGGGTGCGGCGCCCGGATCCGACAGCCGAGCGCTTCAGTTTCGAGACAAGTCTGCCGGCCACCTGTTTCCCGACCGCGTCAGCCCTCGGCGCCTCGTGGGACGTCGACCTGCTCACAGAGGTGGGCGAAGCCCTCGGCACCGAGAGCCGCGCCGCCGACGTCGCCGTTCTGCTGGGCCCCGGCATCAACATCAAGCGGTCGCCCCTGTGCGGGCGCAACTTCGAATACCTGTCCGAGGACCCGGTCGTCAGCGGCCACCTCGGGGCTGCTCTGGTACGTGGCGTCCAGAGCAAGGGCGTGGCGGCATCGGTAAAGCATTTCGCCGCCAACAACCAGGAAACCGACCGCATGCAGATCAGCGCCGAGGTCGACGAGCGCACTCTGCGGGAGATCTACCTGGCCGGCTTCGAGCACATCGTCACGACCGCCTCGCCGTGGACGGTGATGGCCGCCTACAACCGCGTCAACGGCGTCCACGCCGCGCACAACGGCTGGCTGCTCAGCGAAGTACTGCGCGACCAGTGGGGATTCGACGGCCTCGTGGTGTCGGACTGGGGCGCTGTCTCCGACCCGGTGGCCGCGGTCGGCGCGGGGCTGGATCTGGAGATGCCGGCCACCAACGGCGCCAGCGCGACGAAACTCGTCGAAGCGGTCAAGGCCGGGCTGCTTGAGGAGAACGTCCTCGACCAGGCCGTCGCGCGGGTGCTCACGCTCCTCAACCGCACCGCGCAGGCGGAACCCGCCGACGACGTCGACTTCACCGCGCACCATGCGCTGGCCAAGCGCGTGGCGGTCGAGACGGCGGTACTGCTGAAGAACGAGGGACCGATTCTTCCGCTGGACCCCGACGCCACGACAACCGTGGCGGTGATCGGCGAGTTCGCGCGCACCCCGAGGTTCCAGGGAGCAGGCAGTTCCCAGGTGACCCCCACCAGAGTCGACAGCGCCCTCGATGCCCTGACGGAAACCGCAGGAAAGGGCCTTCGCCTCACGTTCGCTCCCGGATTCCAGCTTTCCGGCGACGAGGACGAGACGCTGCATGCTGAAGCCGTGTCCCAGGCGGCCGAGGCCGACGTCGTCCTGATGTTCCTCGGTCTCCCGGAGGGCGAGGAGTCCGAAGGCCACGACCGCGAACACCTCGACCTGCCGGACGTCCAGCTCCAGCTGCTGCGCGCGGTGGCGCGGGCCAACCCCGACGTGGTGGTCGTGCTCGCCAACGGCGGCCTGGTCGAAGTCGCAACCTGGGAGCGGCACGCGATGGCCGTCCTCCACGGTTCGCTGAACGGGCAGGCCGGCGGCGGTGCGATCGCCGATCTCCTGTTCGGCCGCGCCAACCCCAGCGGGCGCCTCACCGAGACCATCCCGGTGCGGTTGAAGGACACCCCCTCCTACCTGAACTTCCCCGGCGCCGACGGCATTGTCATCTACGGCGAGCGCCTCTATGTCGGCTACCGGTACTACGACGTCAAGGACCTGCGGGTCAGCTACCCGTTCGGGCACGGACTGTCCTACACGTCTTTCGCCTACTCCGATCTGCATGCCACGGTCGACGGCGAAGGTGATGACGTCGTCGTCCGGCTGCGCGTCACCCTGACCAACACGGGACCGGTGACCGGCAAGGAAACGGTCCAGGTGTACGTCGGGGACGTCGCGGCATCGATCGATCGGCCGGTCCGGGAACTCAAAGCGTTCACGAAGGTCGAGCTCTCCAGCGGGTCGTCAACGCAGCTCGAGTTCGAGTTGGGCGCGCGCGATCTGTCGTTCTACAGCCCACTGCACCGCAGTTGGGTTCTGGAAGGCGGCGAGTTCGAAGTCAGCGTGGGTGCGTCTTCGCGCGACCTGCGTCTGACGACCACGGTGAAGGTCGACGCGCCGCCGCTGATCGCTCCCGTCACCTGGGAGTCCCCGGTCGGCGCATGGCTCGCGCACCCGGCCGGCGGCCCTCTGCTGCGGCGGGCGATGGACTCCGGCGAGGGCTCGGCAGTCGCCGCTGATCCGGCGATCCTGCGCATGGTCGAGTCCGTTCCCCTGAAAACCCTGGTCACGATGAGCGGCGGCCGCCTGGACGTCACGGAGATCAGCCGGTACCTCGACGCCGACACCCACCCGGAAGGACGATCGTGATCGACAGGCAGTCCGTGGTCCGCCGCCACACGGTCGAGCTGACGAAGGCCGACCCTTCGTGCGCGTTGACCGTCGGCAACGGCGACTTCGCCTTCACCGCCGACATCACCGGCATGCAGACGTTCACGTCCTTCCACGACCAGATCGCCGCCTATCGCGAGGGACGTCTGGCCGTGCACACTGCGACGATGTCGACGTGGGGCTGGCACTCGATGCCCAACCCCGACGGGTTCGTCCTTGCCGACGCGATGTCCACCTACTCCACCGCGCGCGGGCCGGTGGAGTACCCCGACAAGCTCACCATGGCCGCCATGATGGGCGGAGGCGACGGTGAGGACTACCGGGCCGGGGCTTGGCTGCACATGAACCCGCAGCGGCTCGACCTGGGTCGCATCGGGCTGGTGCTCCGACCGACGGCGGGCGCCGATCCGGAGACCGACCCGGCCGTGCTCGTGGATCCGCGCCAGAACCTCGACCTCTGGACGGGCGCGATCACCAGCGTGTTCGAATACGCAGGGCACGAGGTCAGGGTCATCACGGTCACCGACCCGCACCACGCGCGGGTCGCCTTCCGTATCGAATCCAAGCTGCTGGCCACTGGCCTGGCCTCCGTCGCCATTCGGTTCCCCTACGCGAGCGACAACTTCTTCGGGACCGCCGACTGGTCGGCACCGGACCGGCACACCACGACCCTCCAGCCGCTCGACGGCCGGGCATGCCGGTTCGTGCGCGAGCTGGACGACAGCACCTACTCGATGCGGCTTGATTGGACCGACGGCACGATCGCCGCCGCCGGAGAGCATCACGAGTTCGGGCTGACCGCCTCGGGCACCTCCATAGAAGTCGTGGCGGCTTTCTCCCCCGGCGACAGCGCAGAGTTCAGCCGCGGCGATTTCGAGTCGATCCAGGCCGAAGCAGCCCGCTGGTGGCATGACTTCTGGATGTCAGGTGCGGCGATCGACTTCGCGGGCAGTACCGATCCGCGCGCGGCCGAGCTGGAGCGCCGGATCGTCCTGTCGCAGTACTTGACCGCTGTGAACTGCTCGGGAACCACTCCGCCGCAGGAGACGGGTCTGGTCACCAACTCCTGGCAGGGCAAGTTCCACCTGGAGATGCATTGGTGGCACGCTGCGCACTTCGCCGCCTGGGGCCGTCCGGAGCTTCTCGAGCGGAGCCTGGACTGGTATCTGTCGATTCTGGGCACCGCGCGTGAAACCGCGCGCCGACAGCAGTACGCCGGCGCACGCTGGCCCAAGCAGGTCGGCCCGGACGGGCGGGAGAGCCCGAGCGACATCGGAGCCCTGCTCATCTGGCAGCAGCCGCATCCCCTGTACCTCTTGGAGCTGCTGTACCGGAGCTGTCAGGGACCGGAGCGGGAGAAGCTCCTCACCCGGTTCGCCGAGATGGCCGACGCGACCGCGGAATTCATGGCCGACTTCGTCGAAGACCGGGACGACGCCTATCACCTGCCGGCGCCACTGGTGCCGGCGCAGGAGTTCTACGACGCCAAAACCACTGAGGACCCGACGTTCGAGTTGGCCTACTGGTGGTGGGGCTTGGAGATCGCCCAATCCTGGCGTGAACGTAGAGGGCTGCCCAGGCAGGACACGTGGCAACACATCCAGGATGAGCTAGTCGCCCCCCGCCAGGACGCAGGCGTCTACTCCGCGATCGCGACAGAGCCCTTTCTCCGCCGCGACGATCACCCGTCGATGGTGTGCGCTTTGGGCGTCGTCCCGGCGACGCCGATCATCGACGCCGACGTCATGGAGGCAACGCTCCTGGACGTCCGCGCCAACTGGGATTGGGACTCCGCCTGGGGGTGGGACTTCCCGGCGATGGCGATGACCGCCACCCGCATCGGCCGTCCCGACTTGGCGGTGGACGCGCTCCTCATGGACAGCCCCAAAAACCAGTACCTCACGACCGGCCACTGCCCACAGATGGGCAGCCTGTTGCCGATCTACCTCCCGGCGAACGGCGGCCTGTTGGCGGCGGTCTCCCTGATGGCCGCGGGCTGGGACGGCGCGGACACAGACTGCCCGGGCTTCCCCGCGAACGGCACCTGGTCGGTCCAGCACGAGGGATTCGTGCCATGGCCGTGACCCAGGACAAACCGTTGGCGGAAGGCGGCGAAGAAGCCGGGACGGCGGCCCGGGCCCCGTCCATGCGCGACGTCGCCGACCTGGCTGGATACTCCCACCAGACGGTCTCCAGAGTCCTGTCGGGACACCCCAACGTACGAGCGCGTACCCGTTTACGCGTCATGGCCGCCATCCAGGACCTCGGCTACCGGCCGAACCTCGCGGCGCGGGCTCTGGCCACCGGCAGCTCTCAGACCGTGGGTGTCGTCGTGCTGAACGGCACCCTGCATGGGCCGTCCTCCATGCTCTACGCGATCGAAGAGGCCGCCCAGTTCGCGGGCTACGGGGTCACCGTCGCGAGCGTCCGTGGTTTTGACCGGACCCTGCTGCGCAGAGCCATCGCCCGTCTGGCCGACCAGGCAGTGGACGGAGTGATCGTCGTCGCACCGCTCGCCTCGGTGCGGGACGCCCTTGAGGAGCTGCCTCAGGACACACCGTCCGTCATCGTCGACGGCGATCCGGACGATTGCAGCGCATTGGTTCGCGTCGATCAAACTCTCGGCGCGCGACGGGCCACCGAACACCTGCTTACCCTCGGCCACTCGACGGTGTGGCATGTCGCCGGGCCCGCCGATTGGCCGCACTCGCAGGGACGTGTCGCAGGCTGGAAGGCGGCACTCGCTGCGGCTGGCGCGGAGGAGACTGTCCCACTGCCCGGGGACTGGAGCGCGGAGTCCGGATATCGCGCCGGCCAGTTGCTGGCCCGGATGCCCGACGTGACAGCGGTCTTCGCCGCCAACGACTCGATGGCGCTCGGGGCGCTGCGCGCATTGTCCGAGCGCGGCCGCCGGGTCCCGGAGGATGTGAGCATCGTCGGGTTCGACGACATCCCCGAGGCGGCGTATCTCAGCCCGCCACTGACAACGGTCCGGCAGGACTTCCACAGGGTCGGGCTGCGCAGTCTCGCCCTGTTGTTGGATCAGATCGCGGAGCGGGCCAACCCTCCTCATGACGTGGTCATCGAACCGGAGCTGATCGTGCGGCTCAGCACTGCACCGCCACCGCTTTAGACCGCCCGACAGGCCGAAATCAAGGAAGGACGCGCATGGTTGTTAGCGCTAACACGGATGATCGCCATGTAGTTGGCGTTGATTTCGGCACGCTCTCCGGGCGCGCCGTGGTGGTGCGCGTCAGAGATGGCGCTGAGCTGGGGACCGGCGTACACGCCTACGCCGATGCGGTGCTGGAGCGGGCACTACCCTCCGGGCAACGGCTGCCGCCGGACTGGGCGCTGCAGAACCCAGCTGACTGGCGCGAGGTCTTACGCCGAGCAGTACCCGCCGCTCTGGCAGACAGCGGCGTGCATCCGGCATCCGTCATCGGCATCGCCACCGACTTCACCGCCTGCACGGTTCTGCCCACGACGCGTGGCGGGACTCCGTTGTGCGAGGTGGACGGGCTTGCCGACCGGCCGCATGCCTGGCCCAAGCTGTGGAAGCATCACGCCGCACAGCCTCAGGCCGACCGGATCAACGCCGCTGCGCACGAGCGAGGCGAGAAGTGGATCGGTCGCTATGGCGGCCGGATCTCCTCCGAATGGCAGTTCGCCAAAGCCCTGCAAGTGTTGGAAGAAGACCCGGAGGTCTATGACCTGACCGATCGCTGGATCGAGGCCGCGGACTGGATCGTCTGGCAGCTGTGCGGACAAGAGACCCGCAATACCTGCACGGCAGGCTACAAGGGGATCTTCCAGGACGGCGCATACCCGTCGCAGGACTATCTCGCGACGCTGGCACCGGCCTTCGCGGACTTCGCCACCACGCGTCTGGCCCACCCGCTCTCCGCTCTCGGCTCCCCCGTCGGCTCTCTGACCGCCGAAGCCGCGGCCTGGACCGGCCTGCCAGAAGGCATAGCCGTCGCGGCCGGCAACGTCGACGCACACGTCACAGCACCGGCGGCGCGCGCCGTGGCCGACGGACGGCTTCTCGCGATCATGGGGACGTCCACCTGTCACGTCGTCAACGGGGCGGTACTGGCCGATGTTCCGGGCATCTGCGGAGTCGTCGACGGTGGTATCTCAGCAGGCTCCTACGGGTATGAGGCCGGCCAGAGCGCGGTCGGCGACATATTCGCTTGGTGGCTTGAGCAAGGCGTCCCGGACTCATATCGGAGCGAGGCGAAGGAACGCGGCGAGAGCCTCCACCAGATGCTGTCGCGCAAGTGCGCCGAGCAGCCGGTCGGCGGCCACGGACTGGTGGCCCTGGACTGGATGGGCGGCAACCGGTCAGTCCTGGTAGACCATCACCTGTCTGGTGTCATCGTCGGCCTTACGCTGGCTACACGGCCCGAAGACGTCTATCGGGCGATGATGGAAGCCACCGCCTACGGCACCCGGATCATTGTCGAGACCTTCGAAAAGGCCGGCGTCCCGGTGACCGAGTTCGTGGTGGCCGGCGGCCTGAAGCAGAACGCGCTGCTGATGCAGATCTACGCCGACGTCCTGCACCGACGGGTTTCCCTCGCCGTTTCCGACCAGGCGCCGGCACTCGGCTCGGCGATCCACGCCGCCGTGGCGGCTGGGGCGTATCCGGACGTCGCGACCGCGGCCGAGGCCATGGGCAGCGTCCAGGAGCACGCCTACGTCCCCGACCCTCATCGGGCCGCCGCCTATGACGTGCTGTTCGCCGAGTACCAGACCCTTCACGACTACTTCTCCGCCCGGGGCGAGGCCGCGAACGCGGTTCTGCACCGGCTGCGCCGTATCAGGAACGAGGCCCTGTCCGCATGAGCGTTCACCGTAATCCAGCCGCTGAGGAAGTCGCCCGGATCCGCGCCGAGGTCTGTGACCTCCACGCGGAGCTGGTGCACTACGGCCTGGTCGTCTGGACCGCAGGCAACGTCTCGGCCCGGGTACCCGGCCGTGACCTCATGGTCATCAAGCCCAGCGGCGTCGCCTATGACGCACTCACGCCGGCCAACATGATCGTCTGTGATCTCGACGGAAAGGTCGTCGACGGCGAGCTGTCCCCGTCCAGCGACACAGCAGCGCACGCATACGTCTACCGACACATGCCGCACGTCAACGGCGTCGTCCACACCCATTCCACCTACGCCTGCGCGTGGGCCGCCCGCGGAGAGCCTGTGCCGTGCGTTCTCACCGCGATGGCCGACGAGTTCGGTGCCGAGATCCCGGTCGGTCCCTTCGCCCTGATCGGTGACGACTCGATCGGCCAGGGCATCGTCCAGACGCTCCAGGGCCACCGCTCGCCGGCGGTTCTCATGGCCAACCACGGGGTCTTCACGATCGGCGGCTCGGCCAAGGACGCCGTCAAGGCCGCTGTGATGTGCGAGGACGTGGCCCGCAGCGTCCACATCTCGCGGCAGCTCGGCAAGCCATTGCCAATAGCCGCCGAACATATCGACCGGCTTTATGACCGCTACCAAAACGTCTACGGCCAGCACTAGTGAACCAGGCGACGCACACCTCAGGAACCGGAGCCGGACAACCATGACCACACCTGAACGACCAGAGATCTGGTTTCTCACCGGAAGCCAGTCTCTGTATGGGGACCAGACACTGCAGCAGGTCGCCGAGCAGTCACGCCGAATAGCCGCCGCGCTGGGCAAGAGCCCCGAGCTCTTCGCATCTGTGGTCTGGAGGCCAGTGCTCACCGACGCCGCGGCCATCCGTCAGGTGATGTTGGAAGCGAACTCCTCGGATCGCTGCATCGGGGTGATCGCGTGGATGCACACCTTCTCACCGGCGAAGATGTGGATCGCCGGTCTGGACGCCCTGCTCAAGCCGCTGCTCCACCTGCACACGCAAGTGAATCAGGACCTGCCGTGGGCGACCATCGACATGGACTTCATGAACCTGAACCAGGCAGCGCACGGCGACCGCGAGTTCGGGTACGTGCAGACCCGCCTCGGCATGCCTCGCAAGACTGTCGCAGGGCACGTCGAAGACCCGGCCGTGCGCGCACGGGTCGGCGGTTGGGCCCGCGCGGCCGCCGGCCGTGCCGAACTGCGCTCTCTGCGCCTGGCCCGCTTCGGCGACAACATGCGGGACGTCGCGGTCACCGAGGGCGACAAGGTCGAGGCGCAGCTGCGGTTCGGCGTCTCGGTCAACACCTACGGGGTCAACGATCTCGTCGCGGTGGTCGACGCGGTCGACGACGACCGGATCAACGGCCTTGTCGAAGAGTACGACGACGTCTACCACGTCGCCGCCGAGCTACAGCCCGGCGGCGACCGGCACGACTCGCTGCGCTACGCGGCCAGGATCGAACTGGGCTTGCGCGACTTCCTCACCGCCGGCTCCTTCGGCGCGTTCACCACCAACGTCGAGGACCTGGGAGGGCTGCGGCAGCTGCCGGGCATAGCCGTCCAGCGGCTGATGGCCGACGGCTACGGCTTCGGCGGGGAGGGCGACTGGAAGACGGCCCTGCTCCTGCGGACTTTGAAGACCGCCGCGGCCGGATTGCCGGGCGGTACCTCGTTCATGGAGGACTACACCTATCACCTGGAGCCGGGCCACGAGCTCGTCCTCGGCGCGCACATGCTGGAAGTCTGCCCGTCGATCGCCGGCGCGGTGCCGTCCTGCGAGATTCACCCGCTGTCCATCGGGGGCCGGGAAGACCCGGTCAGGCTGGTGTTCGACGCGGCTCCCGGGTCGGCGGTCGTCGTCGGCATGTCCGACCTGGGCGACCGGTTCCGCTTGGTGGCCAACGAGGTCGACGTGGTCGAGCCGCCGCACGCACTGCCGATGTTGCCGGTGGCGCGCGCCGTGTGGGCGCCGCGCCCGGACTTCCGGACGTCGACGGAGTCCTGGTTGGCTGCCGGCGGACCGCATCACACGGTCCTGACACGTGACCTGACCACCGAGGTACTCACCGATCTCGCTGAGATGGCCGAGGTCGAGCTGGTCGTCATCGACGCCGGGACCGAGTCCGGGCGATTCCGCCGCGAGATGCGCTGGAACCAGGCGTACTACCGGCTTGCAATGGGCTTCTGACCCCAATTCCGACAACGAGCGCAAAGGCGACCGTATCTATGAGTGACCCCTCCCCGCAGCAGCCGAACGTGATCGTCGTCCTCACCGACCAGCAGCGGTGGGACACGACCGGAGTGCATGGCAATCCCCTGGATCTGACTCCTGAATTCGACCGTATGGCCCGCGAAGGCACGCTCGTGGCCCAGGCTCTGACCCCGCAGCCGGTCTGCGGACCGGCCCGGTCCTCGCTGCAGACCGGCATGTTCCCGACCGCGCTGGGCACGTTCCGCAACGGCGTCCCGCTGCCGAACGATGTGCCCACGCTGGCGGGGCAGTTCGCGGCCGCGGGGTACGCCACCGGCTACATCGGCAAATGGCACCTGGCGTCGAGCGATCCGGTGCCCGCGCACGAGCGAGGCGGCTACGAGTACTGGCTGGGCAGCAACACGCTCGAATACACCTCCGACGCCTACCAGACGGTGATGTGGGACGGCGACGAACAGCCCGTGCGCCTGGTCGGATACCGGTCCGACGCGATCATCGACGCCGCGATCCGATTCATCGCGGACCATCACGACCAGCCGTTCCTGCTGTTCGTCTCGCTCCTGGAGCCGCACCATCAGAACGCCACCGACACCTACCCGGCGCCCACCGGATACGCCGAGCGGTACACCGGGCGGTGGGTGCCGGCCGACCTGGCGGCGCAGGAGGGAACCGCGCACCAGCACCTCGGCGGGTACCTCGGCCAGATCAAGCGCGTCGACGAGGGCCTGGGCCGGCTGCGCGACGCCTTGACGAGTCTCTCGCTCGAGGCCTCGACGGTGCTGGCCTGGACCTCCGACCACGGCAATCACTTCCACACCCGGAACGCGGAGTACAAGCGCTCGGCCCACGAGTCCTCGATCCGCGTGCCGCTGGCCCTGACCGGGCCGGGCCGGGCTTCACCGGTGGCGGCATGATCCGACAGCAGGTGAGCACCGTCGATCTGATGCCGACCCTGCTCGACGCCGCCGGGCTGCCGGCACCCGCGGATCTGCACGGCAGTTCGTTCCTCCCGCTGGTCGGCGGTGGCACCGATCCCGAGCGTCCCGAATCGGTGTTCCTGCAGATCAGCGAGTTCGAGGTGGGACGCGCGGTACGCACGTCGCGCTGGAAGTACGCGGTCACCGCCCCCGACGCCAACGGCTGGACCGAGCCGTCCGCGGACCGCTACGTCGAAACGTGCCTGTACGACCTGGCGAACGACCCGTACGAGCTCGACAACCTGGCCGGCCTGACTTCCCACCGCGAGGTGGCCGATTCTTTGCGCGCGATGCTGCTGGACTGGATGCGCACGGTGGGTGAAAAGGAACCGGTGATCGAACCCGCCCCCGAGCGGCGACCGCGCGGGCGCCGTGTCGACCCGGAGGTCCACGACTTCGATCTGACGGGAGTGCGATTCGCCCATCAGCGTCCCGTCGCATAGCTCGCCGAGCTGGCACCTTCGTTCAGTCACCACGCCCAAGGGAGTGAGCCGTGTCGGACACCGTCTCTGTCGAGATACCTCAAGGAAGCCTGAACGGGCGGGTGCTGGACGAGGGCGGCGTGCTCTTCGCCGGGATTCCCTTCGCACAGCCGCCGACCGGGGCGCTGCGTCTTCGGCCGCCGCAGCCGCCCCGGCCATGGGCAGGGGTGCGCGACGCGTCGGACTTCCTTCCGCCGCCACCGCAGAACGCTGGGCTCTCGCTTCCGCCCGACACGGTCTGCTCGGAGGACAGCCTGCACGTTAACGTCTGGACGCCGGATGTCCATGGCCGCAGGCCGGTCATGGTGTGGATCTATGGCGGCGCCTACGAAACCGGCAGCGCCGCCCCGCCGGTCACCGACGGGCAGCAGCTGATGCGCGGCGGCGATGTCGTGGTCGTGAGCTTCAACTACCGCATCGGCGCTCTGGGGTTCGTGCACCTGGCCGGTATCGGCGGCCAGGAATGGGCCGACACCGCGAATCTTGGGTTGCAAGACCAGGTCGCGGTGCTGCGCTGGATACGCGAGAACATCGCAGAGTTCGGCGGCGACCCGGACAACGTCACCGTATTCGGCAACTCCGCGGGAGCTGGCGCTATCGGCTGCCTGCTGGCCATGCCGACCGCGCGAGGCCTGTTCCAGCGCGCGGTCATGATGAGTCCGCCGATCGGCAGGATCTACTCGCCGGCCACGGCGGAGCAGCTGGCTACCCAACTGCTCGACGAGGTCGGAATCCATCGGCCTGAGCAGCTCGCGAACGTGCCGGTCGAGCACATCCTGACCGCGCAGTCCCGGGCCGTGTCCGGGGACTTGGGCGCCCGCGCCCTACCCGGTGGACGCTCTTGGGGACCGGTGCTGGACGGAATCGTCCTTCCAGGCATGCCCCTTCAGGCCGTCGAAGCGGGCGAAACGGCCGACGTGTCGCTGCTTGTCGGCGCGAACCGTGACGAGATGCTGCTCTTCGAGCGGTTCGAACAGCCCGACATCACTCCCCCCACGGCCGACGCGGTGTTGGCGGACATGGCCGCAACGGTTGGGCAGGCTGCCGCGCGAGACCTCTGGGAGGCTTACCAGGTCGCGGAACCGGACGGCACTCCGGCACGTCTGCGCCTGCGCTTCCTCAGCGACTACATCTACCGGATCCCGGCCTCTCGCATGGCCGACGCTCACATACGCGCCGGCGGCACCGCCCACCAATACCTCTTCGCAGCGGACCTTCCAGGACTCGGCGCGGGTCACGGCACCGAAGTAGCGCTCGTATTCGGCGGCCACAAGGACCCTGCCAATCCGCTGGCGCAGGTCTACGCTCGGTGGCCCGGCTCCGACCAGCTCAGCCGGGAAATGATGGCCGCCTGGACGGCGTTCGCTCACAGCGGTGATCCCGGGTGGACACGCCACGCACCCGGTGCCACGGATGTCCACGTGTTCGGGGCGGACGGCCCGGTCGCCGAACCGCCGGTCACCACTCGCGAGCCCTGGCATCTGGCCACTTACCGCCGCACTGTCGCCGAAACCCCGGCTGGACATCGGCCCGCCGACGGCCTGGCACAGACCGACGTCTAGGGAGTTCTCGGCTCGGGAGTTACCGGGGCCGGGGGTCGAGTCCGTTTTTGGCCAGGAGCCCGGCCAGGAGTTCGGATCGGTACTGCATCAGTGTTAGCCGTTGTTTGACCATCCGGTGGAGCTGGTTGATCTCGCGTTTGACGGTCAGCCGGCTCCGGGTACTGATCAGGGTGCGTATGGTCGCGGGCTTGTGCCGGTTCGAGCGGTTGTGGCCTGCGGCGCCAGTGACGCGTTGCCCGGCGATGACGTGCTCAGGGGGCCAGGACCCGGGGCGGGTAACCGTAGATCCCGACGCCGGTGACGGATTCGTCGGGGATCTCGATCGGACAGATGCTCCACTGTCGAGCGATCCGCATCACATGGCTCTCGTTCGGCATGGCGGCGAGCCAGACGTCCCATTCGGGCTCTCGCCACTCCTGCCAGCCTTCTTCGAGCCAGCGGTGCCCGATGCCGAGCTCGAGTTCGATCTCGGTGGGCTCGCCGATGTGCAGCGGTACTTCTCTTCGCTCGCCGATGTAGCAGTATGCGCGGGCGATGTCGCCGGACTCGACGCTGGCCCAGGCGTGATACTCGCCGACCCGGTCGGTGGCGAAGTAATCGAAGTCGCCGATCTCGTCACCGAGCGCTCGTAGCCAGTCTGGAAAGTCAGGGTGAGTGGCGTCGATCTGGATCGGCAGGTGGGACTGACTGAGGGCGATGGTCCAATCGGCGACAGGCCGGGCGACGTAGACACCGTACTCATGGGCGGCGCGGGTGCCGGCAGACCAGCGCAGGATTTGACGGCTCTTCATACCGAGGGCGTCGGCGACCTCTTGCAATGTGGCATCACGGGTCGCGATCCACGATGTCTTGTCGCTGATTCCCATGGGCACTCCGTTCCGCGGTTTGGGGGATCATCCCATCCGGCGGTGACAGTCAGGTCGGTATTGCCCTGGATCCCGCTTACCGATCATGTGAGCATCTCGTGGAGTGCTCCGGAGGAGTGGAACCGGACACCGAACCAGGCGCATATCAGCTCGGTGATCCTGGCTGGCGTCCAACGCTGGTCGGTGTAGCCGTGGACTGCCGGACCGGCCTCGAACAACGCCATCAGCTCCTGCTGAGCGTGCCGACTACCGTATGTCAGCGTGGCGCACCCGACGAAACTCCGGCAGCTCAGCGCGGAGCCAGCGCTGCGAAGCCCTCATCAAGCAGGCCGACGAGGTCGAGCTCACCATCCGAGGCCGTCCAGTGGTCCAGGGCGATGTTCAGGCAGTCCAGGGCGGCGGCGGCCTTGACCGAGGCCGCGACGGGACCAAGCCCCGAGGAGGAGGCCCGCTCGGCGAGCGCTTGCGCCAGCCCGACGCGCCAGCTGTGCTGCTTCTCGAACTGGCGGGCGCACAACGCGGGGGTGTCCAGGATCAGCCGGGTCGACGCCAGAGCGGCGGCTGGGTCGTAGCCGTAGGGCTCGACAACGGTGTCCAGCGCGGCTCGCAGCGCCGTCCAGTCGTCCTCTTCTGCGGGACGGGCGCGCAGAGCATCGGCCAGGCGTTCCCCCTGGGCGTCGACCGCCCCCAGGACGGCGTCTTCCTTGGTGTCGAAGTAGCGCAGGAACGTGCTGCGCGACACCCCTGCGGCCGCGGCCAGGTCGTTGACCGTGACGTTGTCGAAGCCGTCACGGAGGAAGAGTCCGAACGCGACCTGGGACAGCTCGGCGCGAACGGCGGCCCTGGCGATGTCTCTCGTGCTTGTACGCGCTGATGCGTTCACGTCGCGATCCTACCCATCTGGTGATTCCGACTCGCAATCATGGGTTACAGTGTCTCATGTGAGACTGAGTCTCACTTACGGACTCCAGATCCAGCTCTAGACCGAAGAGCCATCGCAACCGCGGAATAGGACACCCGACACCATGACCAAGACACTCGGACTCATCGGCAGCGGAAACATCGGCAGTGCCCTCGCCCACCTGGCCATCGCCGCAGGTCTGGACGTCGTGCTTAGCAATTCCCGAGGCCCGGAATCCCTGGCGGCCCTGGTCGCCGAACTCGGCGACCACGCCCGCGCGGCCACACCCGCTGACGCGGCCCAGGCCGGCGACCTGGTCGTCGCGACCATCCCGCTGGGCTCCTACGAGCAGCTCCCGGCCGCCGCCCTGGTCGGCAAGACGGTCATCGACACCATGAACTACCGCCCGGACACCGGCCGGATCTCCGAGTTCGACCAGGACGAGTTCGCCTCCAGCGTTCTGGTGCAGCGCCACCTGCCCGGTTCCGCTGTGGTCAAGGCGTTCAACAACATCGACTTCCGACGCCTGTCCATCTCGGCCAGGCCCGCCGGTGCCGAAGACCGGAGCGCCCTGCCGATCGCCGGTGACGACCCGGCCGCCAAGGAGCAGGTCGCCCAGCTCCTGGACCTGCTCGGCTACGACGCCGTCGACATCGGCACCCTCGCCGACAGCTGGCGCAGCGAGCCGAGCTCCCCGGTGTTCGTCCAGCCGTACCTGGCAGCCCAGCCGGAAGGCCTGGACCAGCAGGAGATGGGGCGCTGGTTCTTCGAGACGCCCGGCGTCCCGGTCCCCGCCGACCGGATCAGGGAACTGGCCGAGGCTGCCGTGCGACCGCCGGCGCCGGAGCGCGGCGCGAGCACGACCGACAACTGACCGGCCCACGCAGCCGACTCATGGAAGAGACGATCCCGATGAAGTTCCTACTGCTCGGCGCCACCGGAGCAACAGGCAGCCTGTTCATCGAACAGGCACTCGCCGACGGACACGAGGTGACAGCCTACGTGCGCAGTCCTGACAAGCTGGCGCCGCGCGAGCGCCTGACGGTCGTGGCCGGCGACGTCCGCGACGCAGCCGCACTGACCGAGGCCATGAGCGGCGCCTCACCCGACGCCGTCGTCAGCACTCTCGGCCTGGGCCGTACGCGCAAACCCAACAACCTGATCGCCGACAGCACACGCGCCATCGTGGAGGCAGCCGGCCGCAGCGGTACGTCCCGCGTGCTCGTCATGTCAGCATTCGGCGTCGGGCAGTCCGCCGACAAGGCCTCCGCGATCGCGCGCTTCATGTACCGCACCGGTGGAAAGGCCATCTACGCCGACAAGGAAGTCGGCGACCGGCACCTCGCCGCCTCCGACCTGGACTGGACCCTCGCCTACCCGGTACTGCTCACCAACAAGCCGAAAACCGGCTCGTATCAGGCGATCGATCTGGGGCAGCTGACCCGGCTACCCGGAATGCCGCGCGTCGCTCGGGCGGACGTCGCCGCGTTCCTGCTCGCCGCGGCGACCGAAGACACGTGGTCCCGCCGGACGGTGGTGCTGGTCGAGGGGCTCTCGCGTCCATAGCGTTCGAGGCTGGTATGCACTCTCCGTGACGAACGCGATCCTGGAGCTCGGCGTACCGGCCTCCAGCAACGCCCGGTAGGCGGCCACCGCGTCCTCGACCGCCGCCGCGAACCGGTGCTCGGGAGCGAGCCGGTAGTCGACGGAGATCGCGCGGGCACCGACGCGCCGAAGTTAGCTGGACGACGGGAACAGCGTGCTCAGGGCAAGAACTGCTGTCCGCTGTAGCTGATCGCGGGTTTGGCCGCTGACTGCCTGGACTGCGATTCCGTCGGTAACGGTATGCACCAGCCGGGCGAAGTCCCCCGGGTCGCGGCCCGTCGGCAGATCAGTGGCCTGCTCAAGGCGTCGACGGAGGGCTGCCTCTCCTGCCATCCGCAGGCGGAGAGCCTGCTGACGTCCTGGTTCGCCGTCGGGGCCGCAAGCCTGTGCGCTGTTCACCGTGAGGCACCCGCACGGCGTGTGCGGTCCGGAGGTCAGTTCGACTGCCCCGAAGATCAAGCGCTCGACAACCTCTCGCACAGTGGGCGCTTCCAAAGCATCGGCGGCGTAGGCCGCCGGGCCAGCGACGTAGCGGTCAAGTGCTTTGGCGAAGAGCTCTTCCTTGTTGCCGAACGCGCCGTACACGCTGGGCCTGTTAATGCCCATGGCCGCAGTCAGGTCCGCCATGGACGTCCCCTCATAGCCCTGCCGCCAGAACACTTCGAGTGCCGCGTCAAGCGCCGTATCCGGGTCGAAGGCGCGTGGTCGTCCTCCGGGCATGCTGGTTCCTCCTCGGGTTTCTTACCAATCGGTACGTTACCCCTTGATCTCCCGGACCGCCGACACCTAGTTTTGTACCTCTAGGTAAGAAACCGAGGAGGACACATGATCAAAGTCGGAGTCGTCGGAGCCAGCGGCTGGGCCGCCGTCTCGCATCTGCCCGCTCTCGCCGGGCTGCCGGAATTCACCGTGACCGCGGTCGCCACGACCAATCAGGCCAGCGCGGACAAGGCAGCGGCCGCCCACGGAGTCCAGCTGGCCTTCGCCGACGCCGGTACGCTCGCCGCCCACCCCGACGTGGACCTGGTCGTCGTGTCCGTCAAGGCCGCGCAGCACGCGAAAGCGGTCAAGGCCGCCCTGGCCGCTGGAAAGCATGTGTTCTGCGAATGGCCGCTCGGCGTGAACGCCGCCGAAGCCGAAGAACTCGCCGAAGCGGCCGAGTCCGCAGGCGTCGTCCACGCTGTGAACCTGCAGGGACACCAGTCGCCGGACGCTCGGTTCGTCGCGGACCAGATCGCCGATGGCGCGATCGGCCGCCTCGAATCGGTCGCGCTGGTCGCCGCCGGCGACCCGCTGGGCGGCCGCCGTATCGCCCCGGAAATGGCCTGGTCCGCCGACCCGGCCGAAGGTACCTCACTGCTGACCATCATGGCCGGCCACTTCCTGGCCACACTGGAACGAGTGGCAGGCAACCTGATCGAGGTCTCTGCGAGACTGCCCCGGCCCTACGATCACGTCGAGCTCACCGGCACCGGCCGAACGGTACCCAACGCGGTACCCGCCCAGGTTCTGCTCCACGGCATCCTGGCCACCGGCGCCACCGCCTCGGCCGCTATACACGGAGGCAGCGGAAGCCCCGACGGATTCCTCATCAAACTCGTGGGCACCGATGGCACAGTGACAGTGACCCAGCCCCGGCCGGGCATCTACATGCACTGGACCGACTGGGACATCCACATCAACGGCCGGCGGGTCACGGTGCCCGACTCCTATCGCACAGCCCCGTTCGACCCGACCGCCGGACCGGTCGCCAACGTCGCGGCCGTCTACCAGGAAATCGCTCAGGCGATCGCCGAGAGACGCCAGCCCCATCCCGACTTCCATGCCGCCGCAGCTCACCAAAGAATGCTCGCCGCCATCGAGCGCGCCGCGGGGACCGGAGTCGCCCAGGCCATCGCATGAGGCGGCGTCAACAACCACCAAGAGCATCGACGGTTGTGTCAGCTATCGTGCGTGGCTGTGAGCGATCACTACGAAGTCGTTTTTCCTGCTTCTTGCTCGATGGGACGCCTGATCGGGTGCTCGATGTTCTGCGCTGGCATATGGGGCTCATCGACGACTGCCCCGGCGTTGATGAGTACAAGGAAATGACCGGACGTTTGCTGGCGGCGGACCCGAACACCAGGCTGCCCGGACCTGACCTGGCTGAGCTGCGCTTGCAGGACGATGGCTGGGGCCTGTTCACCCGGAGCCTCTGGCTGGACGACGAGATCGGCTGGATCGGCGAGCTGCTGGAGCTCGTCGCTCCCTATGCAGCACATGACGGGTACGGGGGCTACTTCCGGGACGTCAATGACGTCGAGCCCACGGCGTTCGGGTTCGCCGGCGGCGCATACGGGCTCACCCGCGGTTTCGGCAACGCCCCGCGCTGGCAGGGATGAGTCGCCAACCATCGGGGCACGTCTGTCGAGTCACGTCGCAACGCCAACGCGTGCTATTGGCACTGGTAACGGCCTGTTGGCGTGCGAAGGCACAAGACGGCTCGGCAGCCGATGCGCCTCTATGATTGCGCCGACGGTCAGGCTGCCAACCGGCTTCGAGTTTGGCTGCTTGGCGATGGGGACGTAGAGGACAGGACCGCGGGGATGGCGCTTCCTGTCCACGCCCGACGGCGGCCTCGCGGTTTGGCCTGGCTCAGAGGCCGACGAGAAGTGGCCGGGTGCAGGCGCGGAACCGTGAAGAGGGCTCGTGCAATGTCAGCCGGCCGAAGTTCGACCTGCTCGGAAGAGAATCGTGCCGACACCGTAGTCGTATCCGCGTGAAACGCGCGGTACGCCACGATCATCTAGGGTTTTGGCCCATGGGTGAGGATGCTCCGGGCCGGACGTTGCCCGAACACGAACTGGCCGCCACCGCCTCCAACATCGTTTACACGAACCGTTGGATGACCGTGCGTGAAGACAAGACGCTGCGGCACGACGGAACAGAGGGCATCTTCGGGATCGTGGACAAGCCCGACTTCGCACTCGTCATCCCCTATGCTGACGGCGGCTTCCACCTGGTCGAGCAGTACCGGTACGCCGTCAAAGGACGTTACTGGGAGTTTCCGCAAGGTTCGTGGGAGACCAAGCCTGACGCAGACCCGCTGGACGTCGCCCGCGGCGAACTCGCCGAGGAGACCGGGCTGCGCGCCGGCAACCTGAAGCGCCTCGGCCACCTGTTCGAGGCATATGGGTACTGCAACCAAGGCTTCCACGTAATCCTCGCCACCGACCTGACCGCTGGGGAGCCGGATCTCGAAGAATCCGAGGCCGGACTGATCAGCCGCTGGTTCCCCGAAGCACACCTCTGGGAACTGATCGCTGACGGACGGTTTAAAGACGCACCCTCGATCGCTGCCCTCGCCCTGTTTCAACAACACCGAGCCGCACAGACCGCATAGATCCACGCCGCCACGCGACAAAATCTCCGAGCAGGATGGAGGTGTCGGTCTCACAGGCTCACCGGCCGGTCACCAGAGTCCCAGAGCGGCTCGCGCTTCCTGTACCGGCGGCGTTGTCAGGCGTCCCATCTGACGTCCCATAGCCCTGCGCCGCAGGACATCGACGCGAATCCCCGCGAACGAGCGGTCGACAGCCGATAGCCTCAGCGGATGGCCGTCCGCTTGCACAGACTCACGTCACGACTGGGCGCCGAGCTCGACGAGCTGGCTCCCGTGCACCTCCAGGCGCTCTGCGACTTGGGAATGCCCGAAGACGTCGACCTCGATTTCAAGAGCGCAGACGCGTACACGACCACCGGTGCTGAAGGACTTGACGAACTGGCCAAGGACGTGACGGCACTGGCGAACGCCCGCGGCGGCCTGATCGTCGTCGGAATCGCCGAGGACAGCCAAGGGCGCGCCGACTCGCTCAGTGAAATCGCGGTGAGCGACAAGAAGATCGGGCAGATGTACAGCGGACTGCGTGCCCGAGTCGTGCCGTACCTCCCCGACGTCTGGATCAGCAATGTGGAGACGGCGAACGGTTCAGGCACGGGGTACCTTTTGATTGCCGTGCCCAGTAGCACCATCGCCCCGCACGCGGTGCGCATGACCAGCCGGCCGCAGTACTCATTTGCACGCCGGGTCGGCCGGACCACTGCCTGGCTGGAGGAATCCGAGATCGCCGCGCTCTACCGTGACCGCTTCCGCCTGGCAGTAGAGCACCGGGACAAGGTGCAGAATGTACTCCAGACCGGCTCGCAATGGGTACGGAGGATCGGTCCGACATCCACGAACCGAATCTGGCTGCAGATCGCCCTCGTTCCCTCCGCGCCAGCCGAGCGATTCATAGACCCGGCACATATCAATGGTCTGAGCACCTTCTTCAGGGAGCACTCGAAGCCCGGCGTCGCACCTCACCCGGCCCTCAACGGGTTCGCCAGGCAAACGCCACAGGTATTACGAGGTCGCCTCCGCCTGGAGCCACAAACGAGTTCTACGGCCATGGAGGCATACGCGGACGGCTGCGTCTACCTCCGTGCGGAGGTCGGATGGCCGCCCTCGTCTGGCGGTACCGCGCCGGTGCTCAACTTTACGTTCATGGAGTTCTGGCTACTGGCGCTGCTTCATGCAGCAGCGGCGTATGCCGACTGGGCGGGCGCATACGGCGACGTCGACATCCTTGCCGACCTATCCGGGCCGATCGTGATCATCCCCAGCGCAGCTCCTTTGGTCGGAAACTTCATGCCGCCCTTCAACAGCGATGCGAGACAGCGCACAGACACTGAGCCGGTCCATGCAACCTCCACGCTCGAAGCATTGGCCGCGGACGCCGCGCAGCTCCTGTCCTGCGCTCGCCGCATCGCATCTGATCTGGTCGCCGACTTCGGATGCGTCGAAACAACCATGCTCAAGCCCGACGGGCAGATCCTTTCAGGAAGGCTCGACCCGCAAGCAAAGGCGGCCATCGAGCACTGGATGCGCAACGCGGGTCTGCCCGTCGGTGAGTAGCTCTTGCCATTGACGTGAGGCGGCCGAGAGCTGTCTGCGGCTGTGTTGGATTGTCACCGCAAGCGTCGCGAGTTCGTGCCGGACCACCAGCACGGCGGTGCGGCACGATCTCGGACGGTTCGCACTAGTGCATCACCACCGCACCCTCGGTGGCGTTCTCGCCCTTCTTGGTGAGCAGGGCGATCAGCGCTCCCCCGATAGCAACAACGGCCGCGATCAGGAACGCGGCGGACATCCCGCTGATGAATGTCGAGTGAACGACCTCGGTGATGGTCGCCGCCGTCGGACCCGGGGTGCCCGGCGAGACCGCCGCGACGCCGACCGTGGTGGCGCTCTTGACCTCCACGAGCTGAGCCGGAGAGAGCGCGGGCAGGTGCGCAGCCGTCCACCGTGTCGGAAGCAGACTGCTGACCTTCGCGGACATGATCGCGCCGAGCACCGCGGTGCCGATCGTACCGCCGACCTGCATGGCGGTCGACTGCAGACCGCTGGCGACGCCGGCGAGTTCGACCTCCGCGTTGCCCACGATCACTTCGGTCGCGCCGACGATCACCGGGCTCAGGCCGAAGCCGAGCATGGCGAAGTAGACGATGGTCTCGTTCAAGCCGGACGTCATGGTGATCCGGGACAGACCGAACAGCGCGCCCGACGCCAACAGCATGCCGACCGCCATCGGGATACGCGGCCCGACCTTGGTGATGGCGAATCCGGACAGGGGCGAGCCGACGATCAGCATGCCGGTCAGCGGCAGCAGCCGAACACCGGTGCCGATGGCATCGAGGCCGTGCACGTTCTGCATGTAGAAGGTCATGAAGAACATCGCGCCGAACATGGCGAACATCAAGCAGAGCACCAGAACCGTTCCTGCCGACAACGAGATCGAGCGGAACAGGCGCAGCGGCAGCAGCGGCTCCTTCGCGGTGGCCTCGCGGGCTATGAACAGGATCAGGGCCACTCCGCTGCCGGTGAGGAACGCGATCTCCTTTCCGCTGCCCCAGCCGAAGTCCGGACCCTTGATCAGGGCCCAGACGAGCAGGAAGAGAAACCCGCTGAGGAGCGCGATGCCGGGGATGTCGAACGAGCGCCCCTGCGACGGCGGCGTCTCATTGAGCACCATCAGGCCCACGACCAGGGCGACGATGCCCACCGGGATGTTGATGTAGAAGCACGCCTCCCAGTTGATGTGCTGCACCAGCAGGCCGCCGACGATCGGTCCGGCCGCGGTGGACGCGCCGACCACGGCTCCCCAGACGCCGATGGCGCCGTTGAGCTTCTCGGCCGGGAACGTGTTGCGCAGCAGGGCCAGCGCAGTCGGCTGAAGCATCGCGCCGAACAGGCCTTGCAGGATCCGGAAGGTGATGACCATCGCGACGCTCTTGCCGAGCGAGCCGGACACGCCGACGCCGGCCGAGGTCGCCGCGAACCCGATGATTCCGATCAGGAAGACCTTCTTGTGCCCGAACCGGTCGCCGATCTTGCCGATCGTGATCAGCGAGACGGCTAGGGCGAGCAGGTAGCCGTTCGTCACCCACTGGATGTCCGCGAGCGAGGCATTGAGCTTGGTCTGGATGTCCGGATTGGCGACGGCGACGATCGTGCCGTCCAGCGCCACCATCATGGTCCCGAGCGCTGCCGCCAGCAACGCCCAGGTCGGACTGCCGCGCAGCCCTCGCAGCCCCCTGCTTCGGGTGGTCTCCGCGCTCTCGTCCACGGCCGGAGCCGCCTCTACTTCCTGACTCATCGCCATTCCCCTCGCGGTCCGTGTCTGCGCCGCCAAATTATGTCACTCGATGACACTTGTCAATCGAGGACATTTGACATCACATGACATACGGATAGGCTGGACGTATGCGCAAGCCGTCTGCAGCGACCATGGACCGGATCGACGCCATCGCGTCCGCAGGCACGGCAGACCGACGTGAGCGCAAGAAGAACCAGACGCGCGAGGCCCTGGTGTACGCGGCACTGGACCTGTTCGAGGCCAAGGGCTACGAGGAGACGACGGTCCGCGAGATCACGGACGCGGTCGACGTCGCCAGCCGTACGTTCTTCCGCTACTTCGCGAACAAGGACGACCTGGTGCTCGGCTTCGCCCGGGACTTCCAGGAGGGCTGGGTCCTCGAGCTGGGCACCCGTCCCGCGGACGAAGAGCCGTTGACCGCGCTGCGCAACGCGTTCGCCGCACGTTCCCGTGAGCTCATGAAAGAGCACCCGAACAGGCAAACCACGGACATCAGGGTCCTCAAACTCATCGAGAACACCCCGTCGCTGCTCGCCGCACAGCTGCGCAACAGCCATGAGCGGGCGGCCGACGTGATCAACGTGCTGGCCGCGCGTGAAGGCGTCGACCCCGACGCAGACCTCCGCCCGCACGTCGCGACAACGGTGTTCCTCAGCCTTGTGGCCTTGTCCGCCAAGCAACTGTCGGATGAGGACGCCACCTCTGAGGACGTACTCGCCGCTCTCGACAAGGCACTCGAGCACCTCCAGCCAGCCCTGGCCGGACACTGGGGACCGCCGGCCGGGACCTGACGAAGCGGCGGGATCCTCCTGCCTGCGTCCACAGGATCGGCGCTGGCAGACGGCGGTAGCCAGAGCCCTGACTGCCCTAAGTCGGATTCGACAACATGCCGGGATCTCCGCGTTGCGCGACGCGGAGATCGAGGTCTGGGCTGGTGTCCAAAGCGCCGAAGCCGCAGAGGCGTCGGCGCTCCAGCACTACCCGGCGAGTTCGCGCGGCGATTGGGCTGGGACGGCAGCGGCGGCCTTGAGCTTAGGTAGGTGCTGGTACAGCGTGGCCCGGCCGACGCCGAGCAGTTTGGCGATCGAGCCCATCGACCGGTCCGGCTCGGCGAGTAGCGCCAGCGTATGCGATCTTCTCGGGACTGAAGGCCGGCGGGCGTCCGAGGCGCTGGCCGCAGGCGCGGGCGGCGCCTAGTATGGCACCCATAGATCGTTGTCGGTGTGATCTCTGAGCTAGGCGGTGCGCGGCCCGCGCCAGGTAGGGTGCGCCGGATTCCGACCTCTTCCAGTTCGACCGCGTCACCGGTGTCGCTGCGCAGTCCCGACGGGATCGGGGCGTCGGTCTCGTGATCGACGTACTGCAGCTGTGGGCAGCCCCCGGCCACGATCGTCGGGCAGGATGGGCGTCATGGTAGAGATCAGCTTTCTGACCGAATCGGACCGCGCCTGCTGGGAAGTGCTGGCCCGTGGCAAAGACACCTACTTCGAGGTCGAACGCAGCGACGACGACTATGCACGGACCTGGCGACGCCTGCTCGACGACGAGCAGATACGCGGGATCGCCGCCTGGCTGGACGGCAAGATGGTCGGCTTCGCGCACTACCTGTATCACGCCAGTGTCTGGTACTCCGGGAAGTGCTATCTGGCGGACTTGTTCGTCGACCCGGATGTCCGCCGGCGGGGTGTCGCAACGGCAGTGATCGAGTGGGTGGCATGGGACGCCAAGGAGCACGGCTTCCCGAGCCTCTACTGGAACACGCTCGAAGACGCCCCAGCTCGCGCGTTGTACGACAAGGTGGGCAAGCATCACCAGGGGTTCATCCTCTACAGCTACCGGCGTAACGCAAACCAGAGCTCTACCCAGGGCTGAGCTGAGGGGCGACCAAGGTAGGGCGATCTCGACTGGAGCGACCACAGCCGGTGGAACCGCCCCGTGACCGTTCGAGCCGACCAGCGAACGAGCAGCTAAAGCGACAGGAGCGTTGCTGGTGTGACTGAAGTGGCTGGCCTTGTAGTAGCGGGCGCCGGTGGCCTTGGCCAGGCCGGTTGCTTTCTTGATCCGCCGCATGCCCATCCCGGCGGCCTTCAGCTCGTGGACCTCGGCGAACGTGCGTCTGATTCGCTGGGCGATCGCGATGTCGTCCACGCGCCGCTCGGCGGCGGCTGCGCCGAGTTGCTCAGGTCCGGGCCGTGCCGCCCACGCTTGCTGTGTTTCGGCCCACGCGTCCTCGGCGGCCTGGCGCAGGCAGCCGTGGTGCGCGGCGACGGTCTTCTTCACGTGTTCGCCAAGGTTCTTCCACAGGTGGAACCGGTCGGCGGCCTGGATCGCCTCGGGGGCTCCGCGCCGGGCGCCGTCTGCCTAGGCGCCGCCGCGGTCGCGGCACACGACCGTCACGCCAGGATGCGCTGCGAGCCAGTCGGCCAGGTAGTCGGCCTCGCGGCCCTTGAACATGTCGATCGGCCGGTGATCGGCCATGTCCAGCAGGATCGTGCCATCTACCCGTCCGCGCCGGACGGCGAAGTCGTCGACGCCCAGGACCTCAACGGAGCCGACCACCGGGCCCAGAAGCGACCGCACAGCGCGGATCAGCGTGTTCCGTCCGACGGTCAGCCCGATCACCGCCGCCAGCCGAGATGCCTGCCGACCGGCCAGCATCAGCCCCAGCTGCGTGAACAGCGTGCTCGCTGGCAGGCTCCGTCGAGCGTAACGTGAGGTCAGCCCCTCGATCTGCTCGATAAACGTGCGCGTTGGGCAGTGGCCGTCACAAAAGAACCGGCGGACCGTCAACTCCACCATGACCGGCTGCGCCCCTATTGGAAGATCGCCCAACTTCCGCTGATACCGGCTGTGGACCCGCCGCGACACAGTCGAACACGTCGGACACGCGGCGGTCTATCCGACCGCAACCGCACCGAGTATCAGGACCCCGTCACGACGATCCAGGTGCTCCACCTGCACCGGAGCCAGATGCGGCAGCAATACATCAAGGTTCTGGGAAGTCCACGACCGTCATGCTGACAGGGTTAGGGCTGGCATCACCAGCTCGATCACGGAATGTGGGCCAGATCCACTTACGACCGCCGCAAACAGCGAAGAGAAGCGCTCGTGCTCGATCACCGCAAGCTTCGACAACGATACCGCCCTGTTCTGGTCCGACTCTGGCGCCCGTGCCTCGGCGCTGTGCTCCAAGCAAGGCCGCGACGCGGCCACCAACGCCGCCGGCACCGCGGCCGCCGCCCGCGATGCGGTCAACCAGGCCTACACCGACCTCGGCAACCTGGCCCAGCAACTGACAGCCCTGGCCATACGCAGCTGAGGGTGGCTGTTTCCGGAGCGTTACCCGCGTTCCAATATGTGCTCGCCGGCTGTGCCGTCGGCGCAGGCAGCCACATTTCAACTTCACCTCGGTGACCGTGGGTGGCTCGTCCACAGGCGTTGATTGTGACCCGCCACCGCGTGAGGTTGCCGGTACCATCTCCAAGTCTCTCCCATTGGGGAGCCCTGGCACTGAGGGTGAGGTGCGCCCCCTCCCACGGGCTGGTGACAACAAGGGCGCAACCTCGCTGCCGATCGGTGGTCCGGACGGTATTCATAAGCCGTCGCAGTTGCGTGGCCCTCGGCTGGCGCAGAGCGTGCAGCAAGCAGCAAAAGATCGACCGCGTCGGCGAGTTCCCTGTCAAGCGGGCATGTCAAGACTCGATCGTGGGATCGGCGGCACAAAACGACACCCTTCAGCGCTCAACGCAGGGCCAATAGTCTGACAGCCGTGACGACCGCCCCCTCGCCAGCCGCAGCCGGATCACACGCCGTTCCTGCCCGCGGCGGTCACGCAGTACAGCACCGTTGATAACGGTTGGGCTATCGAGTCCGTCGGCAATGACGTAGGTTCCCGGCAAGCGTCACAGTAGGCGTATGGGACAAGAGCGCTTCGCCAGACACGATGTTGCAGTAGCGCGCGAGAAGGGCGACCGGCGAGCTGAGGCCCGCGCTCTGTTCGAGCTCGGCGTTATCCTGACCAGACTTGATCGGCCTTCTGAAGCAGAGTCCGTGTTCGACCAACTCGAACTGATCGGCGGCGAGATGGTCGATCCAGCCAGGTTGGTTGTCACTGTCGCTCAAGCGAAGGGCGATCGATATGCCGAGCTGAGCAGCCTTGCAGAGCTTGCAAGGGTTCTACGCTACGTCCGCCGTCATGGGGAAGCTGTTCACGTCGAAGGCCAGGCTCAGCAGTTGGCTCAGGAAGTTGCCGAACAGCGGAAGCGCGAACGTGTCGAGGCAGGCATCACGACTTCCGTTCAGGCCGTGGCCGCAGCACGCAAGCTTGGCAATCTGCAAGCTGAGGTTTGTGCGCTCGTCAACCTGAGTCACGCCCTTCGTGATGCCGGCCGTCAAGCGGAAGCAACACACGCGCAACAGCAAGCCCAACGAGTCAGCGTTGAGGTGGACACTAATGCGGCAAGGTTCGCGCACCAGCGCGGGGATTTGCCTGGGGAGTCGCTGGCGCTGTTGGCCCTCGGCAAGACCCTCATCGACTTCGGCCGATCAGCGCAGGCGGCAGTCGCAATTGACCAGGCCGAACAGATCGTCAGCCGTATTCTCGCGACCGTGCACCAGGAGCGTCACGACCACGCTTCGCCATGGCCATGGATTGCCGGTCCCAGCACGCTCGATGCCCTTGCAGACAGGCTGGCGGAAGTCAGGCGTACGGAAACATCAGCACGCGTTCGAGAATCGATTCCAGCTGGCCAAGCTATGGCTGACTCTGCAATAGACGAAGCTTTGAGAGCCGCCGCCCACGCGCGCGAAATCGGAGAGCACGACGGTGAAGCTCAAGCCATGATGATGCTCGCCAGAGCGTTCCGCGAGGTCGGCCGATACGACGAAGCTGCCGCCACCGACGGCGGGCCCGGGTTCAGCGGGCAACACCGTGCCTATTCCTTCGAAGAGGCACGCCGAGGAGACGATGGCGTCCGCGCCATGCGGCCTGACTCGCCAGAGGTCGAGATCATAGTCGGGTACGTTGTCGTGAAAACCCTCGGCCCTTTTCTCGAAGCGTTCGCAAAAAAGCTCGGCGAGCAGTTTGCGGAGACGCTCAGCCACGCTCTAAGCCGACTTCGACTCTTACTTAACCGTCGTACTAAACAGCGTGAATTGGATATATCAACCCGCGGCAGGATCACCCTGGTCCTGCCCAACCCGCTCCCGGACGAAGCGATGCTGGCTCTCCTCGATCTCGACGTGACTGATCCTGAACTTCAAGAAGCCAGGCTCTATTGGGACGAAGTGGCATCTAAATGGACACAAGCCAGACAAGAGGTCAAAGATCCAGACTCGGGCGATGGGTACCGAGCTATCCGGTGATCATCCCTTAGCCACTGATTCTCCTGGCGGTTGGGGGAATGTGGTGTGGGCTGGGTGGCCTGCTGGCGGGCTCTGCCAACCGGGGCGGGGCCGCAAGGGTGTGTAGTTGAGGGCTGGGTGTTCGGGTAGCCGATGACGCCGGCCCACGCACACCGTGCGTGGTCCCGGCCAGGAGTGCGTACATGGCGCCGGAAACGGCGCCGTCTCCGGCGATCGTGATCCCGGTCCGGGGCGGTATGGCAACGATGGCGCCGCGGGCGAGGCTTCCGCCAGGAACCAGCGGGCGCAGGAGGGGATGCAGTAGAATGCCGCCGCCGTTGGCGGGCTCGCGCCGCCGAGCATCGGAGGCCGTGCCGTTGTCGATGTGCTGGCGGCGCAGGCGCACGACAGTTGTGGCGTGGTCCGGGTCTGGCAGCGGGGCGCCCATCGTGCAAGATCAGGTGGTGGATGGGTACACGATGATCCTGGCCGACTGCACACGAATGTCGTGGCGAAGCCCATGGCGGTCGAGCACCCTACTGAGGGTCTGCTGCGGGCCCCACATCTTGAGGCCTTCGCCGCAAGCCGTGACTGTTCCGGCCTGCACGTCGATCGTGACGGTGACACCGAGGTTCATCCCGTACTCGGCTTCAAACCGAGCAACTTCGTGAGTGATGGCATCAGCGATCGGCTGGAGAGGTTCGGGGGTCACCCTCAGAACCTAATCGCACAGTCGTTCGACATCAAGGTGGAGGGTTGCCCCTCACCCGATCGGGTGATTTGCGCCTGGACTCCATACCTGGCACTTTGCCTCGATGATTGACGCCAAGAGAAAACGGTCAGGAATCGCGTCGCGGACCGGGACACAGCAGGTACCACCTGGTCATGCAGCCTGTCCCCCAAGCTGCCGATTCGGGGTCCGCTAGCTTGTGCCCTCTGCCAGCAGTTTCTGATGAACGTAGATCCCGAAGTCCCAGGGAACCCACTTGATCACCTGGTCTGGGTCGGCGCTGGGCGGGCTCTGCGGCCCTGCCATCCCGTGCCGTTCAAGAGTCTTGAGAATGGGGTATGCGACTGTGGTTCCGTTCGGAAAGAGCGACGCGATCTGGTAGTCCCCGACGCCGCCATGCCGAGTTCCACGTCTGACGAGCAGGTCAAGCACACGGATGTGCGCTGATTCGAGGTCCGCGACGGCCAGAAACATCAGCTCGATTTCGTCAAGGTGTTCCGGCTCGTCATCGTCGAATCCGAGGGCCAGTAGCCGGCCGAGAGCGCGCAGCTTCCGCTCCGATGCTGTGCGCTGCGCCTCGTCGATGGTCTGAGTCAGAAGATCTCCGAAACGTGGATCGGCGGTGCTGCGTTCGAAAAGCGCGGCGATGTCCTCGCCGCTTGCCTGAGTGAACTCCTTCTCGATGGTGCGAAGCTTCTTACGACGACGCTCGACCACGTCGTCGATATATTTTGTGAACGCCGGGCCCAAAAAGGGGATCAGACTAACTGCCAGCTTGACCTCCGGACTCAGCCGCTCCAGTCTCCCCGACTCTTTGGGCAGGACGTCTTCACTCACAGCCAAGCCTCCCGTCTAGAAATACCCTGGCCTCCAGGATGACATCAGAGCCCTCATTCCGCCGCCCCGACTGCCGTACAGACCGGATCGCCAACCACGCAAGAAATAGCAGCGAGCGGTCTGGTGCCAAGCAAGTTGGCCTATCGGTGCCGAGTATCTGTGCCGGGACACGATAGTTGTCACCAGGGGTAGGCCCTGAGCTGGTTGCCGTGTCCTTGCGGGACAGCGTGGTTGTCACCGATGGGCCAAGATTCTTGTCACCTGGTGCGAGTTGCCAGGCTTGTT